>NC_009957.1 GCF_000018145.1 Dinoroseobacter shibae DFL 12 = DSM 16493 | reverse complement strand
TTCTTGCCTGTCACTTGGCCAACCGCTCCGGCGACAGATCCTCGATGATGGGGCAGTCGGGCCGGTGATCCCCGGCACATTTTTCCACCAGTTCGGCGAGCGTCGCGCGCATGGATTGCAGTTTCGCGATCTTTTCCTCGATCTGGCGCAGATGGTCTTCCGCAACCGCCTTCACTTGCATGCTTTCGCGGTTTTCATCCTCGTAGAGCGACAGGAGCGTCCTGCAATCTTCGATGGTGAACCCCAAGGCCCGTGCGCGACCCAGAAACGCCAGCTTGTGAATGTGGCTCTCGGTGAACGCGCGGTAGCCGTTCTCGCTACGGTTCGGGCGGATCAGCCCGATGTCCTCGTAGTAGCGGATTGTTTTTGGGGGCACACCCGATTGTCGGGCAACGTCTCCGATGTTCATGTCGAACCTCCGTTATTCTGCTGGAGCAGGAGTGGCGGCTGCCAGCTCTGCCGGGATTGCGCGCTGCTCGTCCATCGCAGGCGCGATGCGCCGCAGCCGCAGGGCATTGGTCAGGACAAACACCGAGGACAACGCCATCGCACCCGCCGCAAGGATTGGTGACAGGAGCAACCCAAAGGCGGGATAAAGCACCCCGGCAGCGACCGGAATAAGTGCCACGTTGTAGGCAAAGGCCCAGAACAGGTTCTGCCGGATGTTGCGCATGGTCCGCCGCGATACTTCGAAGGCGTTCACCACGCCGCGCAAATCGCCCGACATCAGGACGACATCCGCAGATTCGATGGCCACATCGGTGCCGGTTCCAATGGCGATGCCCACATCGGCATGCGCCAGCGCCGGGGCGTCGTTGATCCCGTCGCCGACAAAGGCGATGCGCTTGTTCCCTTGGCGCAAACTGTCGAGCGCCGCAACCTTGCCGTCCGGCAGGACGCCGGCGATGACGTGGTCGATACCGGTTTCGCGGGCGATGGCTTCGGCGGTTTCGCGTTTGTCGCCGGTGATCATCGCAACCGCAAGACCCTTTTCGTGCAGCGCTGCGATGGCTGCGCGGCTTGCCGGTTTGACCGGATCGGCCACGCCGATCACGGCGGCGACACGCCCATCTATGGCAGCGTAAAGCGCCGTGCGACCCTTGCTTGCGATCTTCGTTTCCTCTGGAGCCAATGCCGAGACGTCAATGCCTTCGCGCGCCATGTAGCGGTCGGCCCCAACCAACACCTCCACGTCTTCGACCACGGCGCGCACGCCGTAACCTGTGACCGATTGAAAGCCTTCGGCCGCCACAAGAGGTGCGCCCTCGGCCCGCGCGGCCCGCACGATGGCGTCCGCGACAGGATGCTCGGAGAGCGACTCCACGGCAGCGATCTTCGAGAGCGTTGTTGGGCGATCGAACCCTTCCGCCAGCACAAGGTCAGTCAGTGCGGGTCGCCCCTCGGTCACCGTGCCTGTTTTGTCGAGGGCGACCACATCAACGGAATCAAGTTGCTGCAAGGCGTCACCTTTACGGAACAGGACACCCATTTCCGCAGCACGTCCCGTCCCGACCATGATCGAGGTCGGCGTCGCAAGCCCCATCGCGCAGGGGCACGCGATGATGAGCACCGACACACCGGCGACCAGCGCCATCGTCAGGGCCGGATCAGGCCCGAAAAACAGCCAGACCAGCACGGTCGCCGCCGCGATCGCCATCACGGCAGGCACGAACCACAAGGTGATCCGGTCGACCAATCCCTGGATCGGCAGTTTGGCGCCCTGGGCCTCTTCGACGATGCGAATAATCTGCGCCAGGGTCGTGTCGGCGCCGACCCGCGTGGCGAGGAACTGCAGGCTTCCGGCGCCGTTGACCGTCCCGCCGGTCACCGTATCTCCGGCACCTTTTTCAGCGGGGATCGGCTCGCCTGTCAGCATGCTTTCGTCGACGCGGCTGGTCCCCTCGATGACCTCGCCATCGACCGCGATGCGTTCACCAGGGCGCACGATGACGATGTCACCCTGAACCAGCGCATCGATCTCGATCTCGACGCTTTCTCCGTCCCGCATCACGCGTGCAGTCCGCGCCTGAAGCCCTAATAGCTTCTGGATGGCCGCGCCCGTTCTCCCCTTGGCGCGCGCTTCAAGAAACCGCCCCAGAAGGATCAGAACGACGATGACCGCTGCCGCCTCGAAATAGACGGTGCGCAGCGTGTCAGGCAGGACCGACGGTACGAATGTCGCAACCACGGAATAAAGGTAAGCCGCCCCGGTGCCGACCGCGACGAGGCTGTTCATGTCGGGGGCACCCCGGAACAAGGCCGGGAAACCCTTGGTGTAAAACGTCCGGCCCGGGCCGAAGAGAACGATTGTCGTCAGCACGAACTGAAGAAGCCAACTCGTCTGCTGGCCAATCGTGGTCTCGATCAGCATATGAACGGCCGGAATGACGTGGCCACCCATTTCGATCAGGAAGACCGGCAAGGCGAGGATGGCCGCAAAGGTGACCCGTTTGGCAAGCGCCTGAGCCTCTTCCTCCTTGCGCGCAACTCTGTCGTCACCGGCCTGGGCCGTTGCCACGGTTGCTGGATACCCTGCCGCGCCGCTTGATTCGATCAGATCGGATGTCGTGACAAGACCTTCGACGTAAACGACCGTCGCCGTCTCTGAGGCGAGGTTGACGTTCACCTCGACCACCCCGGGCACCGCGGCAAGCGCCTTATCGACCCGCCCGACGCAAGAGGCACAGGACATCGCTGCAATCGTGAGTTCGGCCCTGGCCTTCCGCGCGGGGTAGCCCAGCTCGCGAAGGGATTCGATGATGTCGGGAATGCGCTTGAGCGCGTCCACGCTCATGCGAGCAGTTTCCGAGGCAAGGTTCACCGACACATCCTCTACGCCGTCGATTGCATTCAATGCGCGATCGACCCTGCCAACGCAGGACGCGCATGACATGCCTTCGATCGGCAGGCTGATCTGTTTGGGTTCGGGCATATGTGTCACCTGTTTTTCCATTCGAAGTGGAATATGAGGCTTCCAGTTACTGGAGGGTCAATGGGAGGGCGCCAAATAAATTTCTTCACTTGACCTTCCAGCGGGGGGGAAGCCCCATGTCACCGATAGAAATCAGATCAAGGAGTGGTTCCGATGAAGTTCAGCGTTCCGGACATGAGCTGTGGGCATTGCACCGCAGCAATCGAAAGCGCGGTGAAGAGCGCAGATCCGAATGCAGGCGTAGAATGTGACCTTTCTGCCCGACAGGTGCATGTCGACAGCGTGTTACCAGCCGATCAGGTCCAAGCGATCATTCGGGATGCGGGCTACAACGTGGAACCTGCGGCCGCTTGATGCAGTGCCTGGACCACCCAAGGGTGGTCCGGGCACAGAATTTCAGTCTTCGACTTTGCGGGCTTCCTCGACCAAGTCGGCAAGCTGCGCCTTTTCGACGAAGCCCGGGACCAGCGCATCCCCGATCACGAAAGACGGCGTGCCGTTAAAGCCCAGAGCTTGGGTCAGTTGCATGGAGGTCGCAATGTGCTCTTCGACCTCGGGGGCCTCCATGTCCTTGCGCAACTGCGCGATATCCAGGCCGATCTCCTCGGCCACGCGCAGCACGGAGGCCTCTTCCGCGCGGCCTTCCAGCCCCATCATTGCCCAGTGAAACTCTTCGTATTTGTCCTGCTTGCGCGCTGCCAAGGCCGCTTTCGCGGCAAACACCGATCCGTCTCCGAGAATGGGCCATTCACGATAGACGAGGCGAATGTTGGGATCGTCTTCGATCAAAGCCCGCACCTCGGGTTTGACCCGCCGACAATAGGGACAGTTGTAGTCGAAAAATTCCACAACAGTGACGTCCCCTTCCAGGTTGCCGAGAACCGGCGCATTCGGATCGTTCTCGATCAGATCGCGCTGGTCATTCAGAACTTGGGCCTGACTGAGCTCCTGCGCTTGCGCCTGCCTTTGTTCGAGGATCGCCACGGCCTCCATGACAATCTCCGGGTTCTCGCGGATTGCCTCGAGCACAAGTTCCTTGACCCGGGACTCTGACAGTTCGTCCGCGAGTGCCGGTATCGGAAGCAAGGCAGCTATCGCGACCGTCGTGAAGGCTTGTCTGAAACGCATTTTAGTTCTCTCCCCGTTGTTCGTCGGCTTCTGTCCGCGCGGCCTGGACTTCGCGGATGCGGTCTGGCCAGGTGGACCGGATGAAGGCCAGGATGTTGTGAATTTGCTGGTCGGTCAGCACGTCTGCGAAACCGGGCATGCCACTGTCGAATTCGACGCCCTGACGCGCCAGAAGCGCCGCACCCCCCAGTTTTGTGTAATCGAAGAGCAGGCTGTCAGGATGATGCCAGGTGTGACCCGTCTCATCATGTGGTGGTGCTGGCAGGCGCCCATCCGCGCCGGGCGTTCGCCATTCCGGCTGGCCTTCCAGACCCGCGCCATGACAAGACGCACAGTTTTCTGCGTAGAGCAACGCGCCTTCTTCGATGTCGTAGCTCTCCGCCCTGGACGCGCTGCCGACATCCGAGGATGCACTGGTCGAGAGCCAATACGTGAAGGCGGCTGCTGCGACAGTGATCGGAAGGGACCAAACGAGATATCTCATGTGACCCGTATCCAGGTTGTCATGCCAGATGCGGCGTGGCTGAGCATGTGGCAATGGAACAGCCACTTGCCGGGATTGTCTGCCGTAAAGGCGATCTCCCGGGACTCGTTGCCGGCCAACAGGATCGTGTCCCGCATCGGCCCGAACGCGCCGTCGGGGCGCAGCTCGCGGAAATGCATCCCGTGCAGGTGCATCGCATGTGGGAAAACGGTCTGGTTCTCGATCTTCAGGCGCACCGGCTCGTTCAGGGATAGATCGGCCAGTGGCGTGTAGGTCATTTCGGCGACATCATTCAGGGCCCAGAATTTGCCCGCTTGGGCAAGCTGACGGAATCCAAGACGTTCCCCGCCAAGCAATGCGGACTGCATTCGCCCCATTGCCCCGCCGGACATGACCAGTCGCAAATCACGCGCATCGGCAAGGTCCGGGGCGTGTGCCGCGGGGTTCGGCGGCAACGGCAGTGGCTTGCCTCTTGGTACTGAACTGGCTGTGCCGTTGACCAGAAAACTCACCAACGGGGTCAGTTGATCATCATCGCCGATGCGAAGCAATTGGGCGGTGCCGCCTTCGTCTTCGGTCACATCCACAATTAAGTCGACGCGCTGTGCCGGGCCGAGGATCAACTCGCCGTCAACCGACTGGGGTTGGCCGGTTGGCATTCCATCCACGGCCACCGTCCAGCCACTGAATCCAGAGAGCCTCAGCGGGAAAATTCGAGCGCTTGCTGCGTTGATGATCCGCAAGCGAATGCGCTCGTTGCGCTGCGCGGGCAAGGTCAGGTCATAGCGCCCGTTGGTCGTGATAAAGTTGCCGGTACGTCCACCGTGGCTCATCATCATGGGCTGTTCGAAATTGTCGAACAGCTGCCCGCTCTCAGGGTCGAGCAACCAGTCCTCCAGAACGATGACTTCCTCGCGGTCGATGTCCGGTCCATCGACCTCTTCGACGATCAAGGCACCGCGCAGACCACGCGCGACTTGCTCGTATGAGCGATTATGCGCGTGATACCAATAGGTGCCCGCGTCCGGTACGACGAAGTCGTAGTCAAAGGTTCCACCCGGCGCTACGGCCTCTTGGGTCAGCCCTGAAACGCCATCCATCGCGTTGTCGATCCGGATTCCGTGCCAGTGAACCGAACTGGGATCGGGTACCTCGTTGCGAAACCTGCGACGCACCCGATCGCCTTGTGTGACCCTGATTTCCGGGGCCGGAACGAGGCCGTCATAGCCCCAGATCTCTGTTTCCGGGTAGGTGTCCGGAAGAAGCTGTCGACGTGCAACCTTGGCAATCAGGTCCTCGAACGGGGTCGCGGCAAAAGCCGACTGCGGGATGGCCGCCGCGCAGGCCGCCAGTGTTGCATGGCGCAAGAAATCCCGACGTGTTTGTCTCATTTCGATCCTCGAGAAAGCGGGGGCGTGTTGCCCCCGCGTGGTGTTAGTTCGACGCGGGGTTCTCCGCCTCGACCGTGTCCTTGTTCAGCAGGAAAAGCGCCATCGCTTCGCGATCGGCAGGTGTCAGAAACCGAGTTCCCTCGCGAACCACTTCCGCCATGCTGCCGCCGAAAGCATCGCCCGAAGGGGTGATGCCGGTCTGGAGCGCATAAGCGAGGTTTGAAACCGTCCAGTCATTTTTGACCAGGTCTTTTGGCCGTATCGCGGGGGCCTTGCTGCCACCGGGAAGCTGGGCGTTGCCTGCAAAGGAAGCACCGATATCGCGGCCTCCCGCAAGATTGCGCGGCGTATGGCAGGCTCCGCAATGTGCCGCACCGCGCACCAATTCCCGTCCTCGATTCCATGCGTCGCTTCGCCCTTCAATCGGTTCGGTATCCGGATCGTAGAAGAACGCCGCTCGCCAGAGCTTCAGCCCCCATCGTTGGTCGAATGGGAAGCTGACATCATTTTCTGGTGCAGGCTCGTCCACGGGCGGCACGGTTTGAAACGCCGCCCAGAGGTCAGCGATATCCTGATCAGAAAAATCCGCATAGAAGGTGTACGGGAAAGACGGATAGTACGGCGTTCCATCGGGGCCGATGCCTTGCCGCACGGCTTTTGCGAACTGTTCTGCCGTCCATTCGCCCATGCCATGTTCCGGGTCTGTCGTCAGGTTGGGCGGGTAGAACGTTCCGAACGGGGTTTCGAGCGGCGCCCCTCCGGCAAGTGGTGCGCCGCCCGCTTCAAAATTGGTATGACAGGCAATGCACCCACTGGCGCGCGCCAGATATGCGCCCCGGTCGACATTGCCCTCTATTGCAATCGGAGTCACTGCACTGCCGACAGGCCATGCAATCACGACGCCGAGGCTGGCCGCGCCCAGCACGGCGGCCCCGCTGACGAGTGTCAAGAACCGGCGCATGGTCAGTCTTCTTCCGCCCGGAAGCGTTCATGGCATGCGGAACAGACCTGGGTCGTCATCGCGAATGCTGCGTCGGCGGGCATTTCGGCAATGGCGGCCGCATCCATCATGTCGCCTCGGCCCATCATCGTGCTCCCGCCCATCATGGTTGTATCGCCTCCCATCATTGACCCGCCGCCCATCATCGAGGCGCCATCCATGGAGGTATTGCCGCTCATGCCGCCCAATCCATTGTCGGCTGCGCGTTCCAGGCCCTCAGAGTATTCTTCCAGCTGACTTGCCAATGCCGCGAAGCGCTCCCAGTCGGTCCACACCTCGTCCTTGGCTTCCGAGGGCATGCCCCCTGTGCCCTCTGGGAACAGCTTTGTCATGCTCTCACCGGCGTGCTGCTGGAACAGGCGCGCGGCATCGCGCACTGTTTCTGCGTCATAGGCCGTTTCGCCCCGCATCATCGGGGCCACGGTCTTGACCGCCTTCCCCATTGCAAGCATGGCATCCATGCGCTCTTTCACGATGCCGGTGGCACCGCTATGCGCGAATGCCGTGACCGCAGTACCTGCAATCAACACTGCCGCTACGATAGTCGTCTTTTTCATGTCTTCGATCCTTCTTTGGGTCTGCTTTTCGAGCGATGTGAAATCAGACCCACCGTCGGGGCGGTGGAGGATCGCTGATCGGGCGCAATTCGGTTCGTTGGATCGCGCCGTCTTGCATGACGGCTTTCAGAAAAGAAGGCTCGTACGCCATGTTCGGCTGAAGCAATAACGCTGCCGGGACAGAACAATCGAGGCCTGGATGGCAGTGGCCAGAGGCCTCGGTCGATGGCCCTGCGTCTTCGTGACCATGGTATTCCTGCCCCAACGACGTTTCACCATGATATACCGGCGCCTCTGGCACCCCGAGTACTACAAGGAAAAGGCCGAAAACGGCCGACAGAATCCATCGGTTCGTCTTCGACCAACGCATCAGTTGATCCCGTTGGCCCGCTGCAATTCGCGGACATAGGCGGCCACCATCTTGACGTCTCCTTGGGTCAATCCCTCGATCTTAGGCATATTACCGAAATTCCAGTGATGTGCACGGACGCCGTTTTGAGCTGCCAGAACAAAAGCCATGTCCGAATGGTGGCTCGGTTCGTAGATCTTGTGCACGAGAGGCGGCGCAACACCGTTGCGACCGGCGGCATTTTCGCCGTGACACTCGGAACATTTTGCCTCGAATATGTTCTTCCCAAGCGCCGCCTGCTGCGAGAGTGCGTCAGGCAGCTGGACCTGGACGATCGGATCGCCTTCGGCAATCTCGCTTGTGTCAGGTGGCGTCATGGAGTGGCCAACCGCTAAATCTTCGGCTCCAACGAACTGCCAAACGGCAAAACCCCCGCCGATAACAAAAACGGCACCAATCAGCGCAGTTAATTTGTCCATGCCTGTATCTTCCGCCTTGCCCGTTGGGTCAGATGAGTTTGACTTGAGTGCCGACAGGCGCTCGCTCGTAGACTTCCTCGATCTGTTCGTTGAACAAACCGATGCAGCCGTTTGACGACCGGCGGCCGATCTTGCGCGTGTCCTGTGTCCCGTGAATACGGTAGTACTGCCACGACAGGTACAGTGCGCGAGTACCCAAGGGGTTGTCCGGATCACCCCCCTCGATACGTGCCGGCCATTCCGGATTGCGTTCCCGCATGGAGGGCGTCGGCGCCCAACTGGGGTTTTTGCGTTTTTCCACCACTTCAGTGTAACCGCGTTTGGTGAGTTCGTCGGTCAGCGGAACGGATGTCGGGTAAATCCGCATCTCGCCGTCCGCTGTCCAGTGCTGTAGCGCCATCGTCACGGTGTCTGAGATGATGATCCCTTTGCCGAGCGTGTCGAAATGGTCTTGCCAGTCATGAACTCGGAAAGAAGAAATGTTGCGGCGAATGGTTTCGGCTCGAACCACGCTTGGTGCAACCAAAGCGACAGCCGCATACCCCAACAGGCTTCGTCGATTGATCTTGTTGTTTCGCGATGTCGTCATGACACACTCCTAGCCTACGGTTTGTACATGTCTTTTACGGGAGACCCGGCATCAGGCAACCTGACAAGGCCGCGAGAAGTGTATCCATTTGTATCCTTGACCTTACCCTGCTGGAGGGTCGCAAATGACGCCAGGAACGAGACAAAGAGGGTGTCATGGACGACGAAAATCCCAAGAATAAGCCGATTACAGACAAGCTCATGCATTACGGAATGATGGCGTGTTGCATTGTGATGCTGTTGCCCGTGATCGGTTTTTTTCTCGCTGGCGGAACGCTTGCGGGTATGTGGGGCAATGCATCGGCTTTCGCCCCGCTCCTGTTGTGCGTTGGAGCGCATCTTGTGATGCATAGATTCATGGGGAAATCGTGCCATTCCGACAAGGCAAACGATACTATCGAGGAAGCGCCCGAGCCCATAAGTTCCGTGATTCCTAGCGTCGCCCGCAACAGGCAGTGATGTGCGAGGGAAAGCAAAGGTATTCGTATTGCTGTTGATGGTTACATTACTTGGAGGTTGCGCGGGAAGCCTTGCAGACTGCCTAGATCTGAAGGCTATCGTGTCCACGAAGCAAGCGTCAGACCTTCTGCCGGATGGGTGTCGAACCCTTTCATCTTCTGCGACTGGCGTTGCGCGAATTGTCTGTGCGGACGGTCGTCAGGGTTTTGCCACAGGTGGACTTTGACGCAATTTCCGCCGTCCTGGCGAAATCTGCGGAAAATATGGGAAGGAAGCAGGTATCTTGATCGATTGCCTTTTGATCCTGCGACGGGTTTTGCTTATTCCCTTCGTGCTCCTGGCCGTTGTCTCTGGAAGTGTCGCGGCAGCAACCTCTGCTGAATACCAGAGCGCGCCACTCACCGCGCATCTCATTAGTGTACAGGACGGCGTTCCCGAGAACACACAGACTCTGTCAGCCGGGCTTCACCTTCAACTGAACGAAAACTGGAAGACCTATTGGCGGTCGGCGGGCGAGGTGGGAATACCGCCTTCGGTCGAATGGAGCGGTTCCGAAAACGTCGCAGATGTCGAATTCATGTGGCCCGCCCCGACGCGCTTCACCGCCTTCGGCATCGAAAATTTTGGTTATGCGGGTGAAGTCGTCTTTCCGCTGCGCATAACGCTCAAAGATCCCGGCGCACCTGTGACTCTTTCCGCGCAGGTCAAACTGCTGGTGTGCTCCAATGTCTGTGTCCCGGAAGAGTTTGACCTGTCACTTCGCCTCGGACGGGGCAACGTCATCGACAGCACTTCGGCTGGGCTGATCGGTACGTTTTCCGAGCGCGTCCCCGAAGGGGCCAAGACGAGCGGCGTCAGCGAGGCAAATGCCTTCATCGACGAAGACCTCACGGAGTTGATCGTCAGCCTTCGCGTCGATGAACCACTCCAGTCGCCGGATGTGTTTCCCGAACTGGGTATGGGTGTTGCGCTTGGCAAACCCGATATCCGTTTGGGAGAAGAGGATCGTTTGCTTTGGGCGCGCTTGCCGATCCTCTCGTCGAATACGGATGTGACAGTGGCTCCGTCGATTACCGTCACCGACGGCGAGAACCGGGCCTTCACGATCATCGCGGATCGCGTGGCGCAAGGAATAGCACCACCCTTTGAACTGGCCGCCACGACACCGGACATGATGGAACTGATCTGGATTGCCGCGATCGCGCTGCTGGGCGGATTGATCCTGAATGTGATGCCCTGCGTGCTGCCGGTGCTGTCCATCAAGGTGTCGTCTGTGCTCAAACACACCGATCACGACACAACCCGTGTCCGGTTCGGTTTCGTCGCTGCCAGCGCCGGCATCATGACGTTCATGTGGGGTCTGGCGCTCGTCCTCTGGGCGCTCCAGACGGCAGGCCTCAGCGTCGGGTGGGGTTTGCAGTTTCAAAGCCCGCTGTTTCTTGCGGCGATGATCGCTGTCCTGCTCGTCTTTTCGGCAAATCTGTTCGGAGCGTTCGAGTTCGCCCTTCCACACGGCATGCAGACGCGGCTTGCAGGGGCCGGAGGACGCAACGGGTATTCCGCCGACTTTTTCACTGGCATGTTCGGTGCCGTCATGGCGACGCCTTGTTCGGCACCGTTCCTCGGCACCGCGGTGGCCTTTGCTTTGGCCGGGCGTGGCGTGGACATCCTCATCGTCTTTACGAGCCTCGGGCTCGGCCTCGCCCTGCCCTATCTCGTCATCGCCGCGTTCCCGCGTCTGGTCGCATTCATGCCCAAGCCTGGTCGATGGATGCTGATCATCAAAAGCGTCATGGGGGTTTTGTTGCTTGCAACCGCCGTGTGGCTGTTCTGGGTGCTCGACGGTGTCGCCGGGCTTGCGTCTGTCATCGCGGTCGCGGCGTTGTCCGGTCTCGCCGTTCTGATACTATCTCTCCCGAATGTGCAGTCCCAATTCAGGTGGTCTATTGCCATAGCCAGCCTTGTCCTGGCCATTGCCGCAGGTCCTCTCTTGCAGCAATCAGCACCTGCGCGTTCGACGCCGCAGTTGGCAATGGCTTGGATCGCATTTGATCGTTCGGAAATAGCGAAACGCGTGTCCGCAGGAGAGGTCGTTTTTGTCGATGTGACCGCTGACTGGTGTCTGACTTGCAAAGCGAACAAGACACTTATCATCGATCGGGAGCCAGTCCGGAGCGCGCTTGAAGCGCCTGGAGTCACGGCGATGCAGGCAGATTGGACACGCCCGGACACGCGCATTTCCCGCTACCTTGAGAGTTTCGGCAGATACGGCATCCCCTTCAATGCCGTCTACGGACCATCGGCACCGAACGGCATTGTGCTGTCCGAATTGCTAAAAACCGAGGACGTGATGAACGCCTTGGCGCAAGCCAGTGGTCGGGATGTTTCCGCAAAGGTTGCCGGACAGGAGTGACCTGCTCGACCGGGACACCGAGCAGTAGTCAGCCGCCGAGCCGCTCAAGCGCGGCACGGACCGCCGCACGCCGAGGATCACTGGCGGGCTGCTGCTCCAACAGCGCTTCAGCCTTGCGGTAGGCCTCAACGGCGCGATCGGGCTCCTGAAGGACGGTATAGGCATTTGCCAGCCGCATCCAACCATCCAGATCGTCCGGTTCATCCTCAAGACGCTCGGCCAGCCGCGAGACCATCGATCGGATGAACTCCGCGCGATCCGCGTCATTCATCTCCGACGCCGCCGCGACATCTGCGGCACTCGGGCCTGGTTGCGACGTCGGCCCGCTGGGTAGATTGACGACCGGAAGGTCAGCTGCCGCTGCAATCCGGTTGATCTGCGCTGCATAGGTCTCCATCCAGGGAACGTAAGCCTCTTCCTGATTCAGTCGTGAAACAAGCAGATCGTAGGCCTTACGCGTCTCTTCTTGCTGAAAGTAATACAGAGACTCGAAGTAGGTTGCCGCAGGATTGGATGGGTCAAGGTCCAAAGCGCGATCAATGGCCAATTTCGCCCGTGGAATAACAACGCCGTCATTGGCAACCGCGACAGCCTCTGCCAGCATGGAGAATGTCGCGGAGGTGGCATCCTCCCGTTCGGCAACGACTTCGAAGGCTTCGACGGCATCGGCTGCTCTGCCCATGCGCTGATAGGTCTGGCCCAACAGCATCCACCCTTCGCTAGGGCCGCCGGTCGGATCGGATACAAGCCTTTCGCGAAGTTGTATTGCCAGCGCCGTCACTTCATCAGTCTGTGCCCGCTCCTCTGCACGGGCAGCGAAGGCCATTGAAGGAACCTCCGGCGATCCCATCGTCAGATAGTAGCCCGCGGCAATAACCGGCGCGAGGACCGCCGCGACAACGAGAGTGACTCTGCCACCATTACGGGATGATCCGGCTTTTTCTTCCGAATTGCGGGTCGTCGCGAGGATCCGTTTCTTGATCTCGAGTCTGGCCGCTTGAGCTTCCTGTTCAGAAATCAAACCGCGGTCCATGTCTCGTTGGATTTCCCGCATCTGATCGGCGAGGATCGCCGGTACCGCATCCCCTCTGGTGAGAGTGTTCGATTTGGACAGCAGCAGCGGGTAGAGGACAATTCCGATTGCGACCAGCGTCAAAAGAACGAAAATACCCCAGATCATGACGCATCCCCCGCTTCGTTTTGCCTGAGAATTTCGGACACGGTGTTCTCATCCTCCGAGCCCAAGTCTTCAAATGCCTCTTGCTTTCGCCGACTCATCAGTAGCCCGCCACCAACGAAAACCCCGATCAGAACGAAAGCGATCGGAGCGAACCAAAGCGCGTAGGTCGCAGGCTCCAGAGGCGGTTTCAGCAGCACGTAATCCCCGTACCGCGCCCGTATGTATTCGATCACCTCCGCGTCGCTGTCTCCAACGACCAGGCGCTCGCGTACGAGCAGACGCAAGTCCCGCGCCACACCCGCGTTCGAACTGTCGATGTCCTGGTTCTGACAGACGACGCATCGTAGATCCTTGGAAATCTCCCGCGCACGCTGTTCCAATACCGGGTCGGTCAGCATTTCGTCCGGTTCCACCGCATTGGCGGCAAAGGGAAGGAGCCCGATGCAAAACGCGAAAATCAACTGTCTCATGAACCTGCTCCATTTGGCAGTGCGCCTGCCTGCTTCAGGGCTTGCGTGAACCGTTCGACGGCGTCCGGACCCACGACCGGCCCGACATAGCGAAACAAAACGGTGCCATCGCTATCGACGATGAAGGTTTCCGGCACGCCCGACAGGCCCCATTCGATCCCGGTCCGGCCCGACAGGTCGGACCCGATCCGCTCGTAGGGATTGCCGAGGTCATTGAGCCACTTCACGGCATCCTCAGGTTTGTCTTTGTAGTTTATTCCGAACAACCGCATGCCGTCTCGTTCGACAAATCTTGTCAACACGGCATGTTCCGCGCGGCAGGGCACGCACCAGGACGCAAAGACATTGACCACGACCGGTCGTTCGTTGCCGACAAGATCGCTTCGGGCCAGGCCGGGTGTCTCCAACCCCGGCACGGGATCGAGGTCGAACGCCGGGGCCGGTTGCGAGATCAGGACGGAAGGGATCTCGTTGGGATCCCGGTCGGGATTGAGCCCCCAGAGAAAAAACCCACCGAATATGACCGCCGCAATAAACGGCAGCCCGGCAATGAGACGTTTCATCTTCTCTCCTACTCGGCAGGAACGGCATCGGTGGCTGGCTGTTTGGCACGGCGCGGCGCCCCGACCCTCAAACGGCGATCCGACAAGGACAAACAGCCACCGATCACCAGCAGGATCGAGCCGATCCAGATCAGGTTGACGAGCGGTTCATAAAGGATCCGAAGGGTCCATGCTCCGGCGTTGTTCACTTGATCGGAGGCTGGCGTTGCAATCGACGTATAGAGATCACCCGCCAATGTGGAGCGGATGGCCGACTCCGTCGTCTGGCTTTCCGCGACCGGGTAATACCGCCGTTCCGGGAAAAGTGTCGTGACCAATTCGCCATCCCGACGCACCACAAGGGTGCCGCGATCCGCGATGTAGTTCGGCCCTTGAACCTTTGCGGCCCCTTCGAAGGTGATGTCGAACCCGGCGATCGTGACTTCGGTCCCGGGGGCGGCAAAGACGATCTCCTCACTCTTCCATCCGGTCGAGCCGATCATCCCCATCATCAACACAGCGACGCCGGCATGGGCAAGCGTCATACCGTGAGAGGCGCGTGGCAGGTTGCGCACGCGTCTCGCGCTCTCTGCAAGGGAAACCTCGAACAGACGGATGCGTAGCGCCCATTCCCGCAGGGTCGCAAAAAGCAGCCACGCTGCGCCGAGGATGGCAAGATAGGCCATGATCGGCCCACCGTTCAGAAGATACCATGCGGCCAAGGCTGCAATGACCGCCAGCACGGCCACGAATTGGATGCGATCGAGCAAACCGGCGATATCAGCCCGCTTCCACGACAGGAATGGACCAAGACCCATGAACACGACCAGTGCCAGCATCATCGGAATGAAGGCCGCGTTGAAGAAAGGTGGACCGACCGAGATCTTGTCCCCGGTGACAGCCTCCAGGATCAGTGGATAAAGCGTCCCGAACAGGACCGTTCCCGTAGCGGCGGCCAGAATGAGGTTGTTCACGAGCAGCCCGGCCTCGCGGCTGATCGGGCGAAACAGACCACCCGGCTCCATTTCGGGCGCCCGCCAGGCGTAGAGCGCCAGCGACCCACCGATGGACACGGCCAGCAGACCCAGAATGTAAAGCCCGCGCTCTGGATCGACGGCGAAGGCATGCACGGATGTAAGCAGGCCTGACCGGACGATGAACGTCCCGAGCAGCGAAAGCGAGAAAGTCAGGATGGCAAGTAGGATGGTCCAGCTTTTGAACGCGTCGCGCTTTTCGGTGACGATGGCGGAATGCAGCAGCGCCGTGCCCAGAAGCCAGGGCATGAAGCTCACGTTCTCGACCGGGTCCCAGAACCACCAGCCGCCCCAGCCCAGTTCATAATAGGCCCACCACGATCCAAGAGCGATACCTGCCGTAAGGCTGACCCACGCGGCCAATGTCCACGGGCGGACCCATCTGGCCCAGGCCGGATCGACGCGCCCTTCCAGAAGAGCCGCAACGGCAAAGGAAAACACGATGGAGAAGCCGACATACCCGAAATACAAGAGCGGCGGGTGCATGGCGAGACCCATGTCCTGAAGCAACGGGTTGAGGTCATTGCCGTCGAGCGGCGGCGGAAACACCCGCTCGAAGGGGTTCGACGTCAGCAGCAGGAAGGACAGGAAGCCGACGCTGATCCACGCCTGCACCGACAAGGTGCGCGCCTTGGTCTCGGCGGGGATGTTCGATCCGAACCAGGCGACGCCCGCGCCGAACACCGCGAGTATCAGGATCCAGAGCAGCAGCGAACCCTCATGGCTGCCCCAGGTCCCGGCCACCTTGTAGAGCATTGGCTTGAGCGAATGGGAGTTCTCGACGACGTTCCTGACGGTAAAATCGCTGACGATGAAAGCCTGCATCAGCGCTGCGAAGGCGATGGCCACAAACAGCACTTGTCCTATTGCCGTCGCCTGGGCGGATTTCATCCAGACGGCATTTCTACGCGACGCACCTGCAATCGGTAGAACACTCTGAACAAGCGCAAGCGCCAGTGCGAGGGCCAGTGCGAAGTGACCAATTTCCGGGACCATGGCGTTCTTTCCTATTCAGCGTCGGTGGGCGTCGCGTCGGACGGCTTTGGCGTCCGCGGCGGGGTCTATTCGTCGAGCGTTGCTTTGCGGCGACGGAACTCTTCTTCGTCGATTTCCCCATTTGCAAAGCGGCGCCTGAGCGCTTCCTGCGCGTCCGAGTCCGGGGGACGGGTGCCATTGTCCCGCAGCCTGAACACCAGAAACACCACCAATGCGATCAGCGCACCCCAGAAGGCGAGCATCATGAAGCCGCCCATAAAGCCATAGCCACTGCCCCACATGTGCCCCGTCCAGGAGCCTGGTCCATCAGCCTGCGCCATGCTGGCGGGCAAGCTGGCCAGCAACGGCAGGATCAACGCGTTCAGTTTCATCTGTTTCTCCTTCGATCAGTTCGGTTTCATCCAACGGGATGGTGACAACAGCGCGCAAACCCGCGCTGTTCTGATTGACCAGCTGGATATCGCCGCCATGGGATTGGACGATTGTCCTCGCGATTGAGAGCCCAAGCCCATAACCGCCCGTTTCCAGAGACCTCGATTGCTCGAGGCGATAGAACGGATCGAAGACCTTTTCCAACTGGTCGACGGGAATGCCGGGCCCATTGTCATCGATGTTGAGTACGAGGTTCGAACCGTGGGTCGCCCAGCTGACTTTTGCGGCACCACCGTAGCGAACGGCGTTCTCAAGCAAGTTCCTCAGTGCCCTTCGGAACGCGTTGGGTCGAAGCCGCACGGCAACATCATCACTCGGGGCAAAGGTGCAGTGTGCCGCCATATCGCTGCACAAGCTGTCCAGAAAATTGCGCAGATCGACCACTTCGGCACCTTCGGATCCGGTAAGGCCGCGTGCAAAGGTGAGCGTCGCTTCGACCATACTCTGCATCTCTTCGACCGATGCGATGAGGCTGTCCCGCGTCTCTTCTTCGTCAACCAGCTCCGCGCGGACACGCATGGCAGTCAACGGCGAGCGTAAATCGTGGCCAAGGGCTGCGAGCATACGTGTACGATCACTGACAAACCGGGTCAGCCGTCGTTGCATGCGGTTGAATGCGACGGTCAGATCTCTGACCTCGGTCGGCCCTGTGACCGCCAATTCGCCCACATCTTCGCCCCGGCCAAGATGGTCCGCGGCCTTCGACAGGTGCCGCAAAGGACGCGTCAGGCGCGTCATTACAAACCAGAAGATCGCCACCAGAAGCAGTCCGGCGGAAATCCCGAAGGTCAGCATCGAATAGAAAGGCCATTGGATCGGCGGTCGCTCGAACCGCGTTCCGACATTCAGCCAACGCGCTCCCTTGATGGCGATGGACAGGTTCATTTCAACCGCTGTCAACTCTCCGCGCATCATCGCGAGATGCATTTCTGTCATCTCGTCCGAGAGATTGGGAAGAGGCCGCAACTCGCCCTCGACCTCGTGCAATTCAACGCGAATATCCCGGCTGTAGCTGTCATCCATCAGGGCGCGTATGCGCGCTTCCACGATGCCGCCGTCCGAATGACCGGTGTGATCCACGATCGGAGCGTCCGACAGATCGAACCGGATCAGAGGCGAATTTGCCGCGCGAAGGATCGAGTCCTGCAGATCCAGCGGGGCCTCTTCGATCAACCGCGCGACATTCGCTGCGCGACCCGCGGCCTCGAATCCTAAAGCTGCACGGATCGCAAGGCTGCGCTCGTCGGCGAACAGGAACAGGCTGATCACCTGGGCCACGACAAGTGCCGCGACCACAAGCAGGATCAATTGGCCGCTCAGAGATCTCATCGCACGGCGCATCACGGCGCATCCTCGACATCGGCAGCCAGACAGTATCCGCCGTTCCGCACCGTTTTGATGACACTGGGCCTAAGTACATCCGGCTCGATTTTGCGGCGGAGACGGCTGATCTGATTGTCGATGGTGCGATCCATCGGGCCTGCCGTCCGACCAGCGGTCAGGTCAAGCAACTGGTCACGGCTGAGCACCATCCTCGCGCGTTCCAGCAGGACCGCCAGCAATTTGAACTCGGAGGTCGTCAATGGGGTCTCGGTGGTGGACTCGTCAATCAGCACCTGCCGGTCGGTATCCAGTATCCAGTGCGCAAAAGAGACTTTCCTCCCAGCGAGGCTTCCGGCCACAGGTTCGTCGCGGTTGCTTCTCCGAAGAACCGACTTGATGCGGGCGAGCAGTTCTCGTGGATTGAACGGCTTGGCGAGATAATCGTCCGCACCGATTTCCAGACCCACGATCCGATCCGTTTCCTCACCAAGCGCCGTCAGCATGATGATCGGAAGATCACCCTCTGGCGCAAGTCTGCGGCAAACCGACAAACCGTCCTCGCCCGGCATCATGACATCGAGCACGAGGAGGTCGAAGTGACCAGTGGCCAGCTTGGCATCCATCTCCACGGCATCCCTGGCGACGGTCGTGCGCATTCCGTTCTTCTCCAGGAAGCGCGCGACGCTTTCGCGTATCTGAGCGTGGTCGTCCACGATAAGGATATGAGGTGGCGGTCCCATGGCGTCCTTCCTAGATCATCGTTGCATTCTGTTTCATGGGCAGAATTGTAGCCGTTTGTATCAGGTCAGTCCCTTGCTACAGATGGATACAAATCTGTGCCTGCACCGTGTCGTGCTCCCGGGTAGCGTCGCGCGTATGTTATGTGACCTTTGGGATCGCAACCGATCAAAGGATGAGGTTTTCGAATATGGCTCTTGATTTGAACCGGCGCCGTTTCGTTCTGGGTGCTCATATGACGGTGCTGACCGTCGCGGCGTCACCGCTGTTGGCGCAGAGCCGATCTGTCTGGTCGGCAGAGAATGCCTTTGACGCGCTTCTATCGGATACGGCGCGGATCATCGATGTCAGAACGCACAAAGAGTGGCAAGAAACCGGCGTAGGTGCTGGTGTATGGCCGATAAGCATGCACGCGTCCGGTTTTCCGGACCGATTGTTCAGGGCCAAGGAACTGAGCGGTGATCGCACTGTTGGACTGATCTGCGCCACTGGCGGACGCTCCGCATCGCTGCTTCGAGCGTTGAGACAAGCTGGTTATTCGGGCTACGCCGATATCTCGGAAGGGATGTTGGGATCAGGCGAAGGGCCTGGCTGGATCGCATCGAACTTGCCGACCGTTCCGGTGGATGTCGCCCTGAACGGGTTGCCCCCCGCGTTGGCCTGACCAGTGAAGAATCAATTGGTCCCGTTGTGCTAAAAGCCTGATGTATGGTCAAATTGACCTGTTTGAACAGGAAGACGGGTTTGGGTGTATGACCGAGTTGATGGCTATGTTTGTCGGAATATGCGCGGCGATCGTGATGGGAATTGTCCATCATTATGCGTTGTCGGGCATTCTGAAGTTTTCCCCGCAGCGGTCGGATGGCTCCGGCTTTCGGATCATCCTGACGTTTTCCGCGTTGCTGTTGCTGCACGTATTGGAACTTGTGACGCTCGCCGTGTTCAACACGATGGTGGTGGCAAGCGTTCTGCCGCAATCGTTCAGCAACAGCCCGCCGATGTTTCAGGATGTTCTCTATGTTACGGGCATCTCGTTCTCGACCCTTGGCTATTCGTCCATAGAGGTGGTCGGGCCCTTTCGACTGTTGCTGATGCTGCAATCGCTTTTGGGCTTCATGTTGCTGACCTGGTCAGCGACGTTTCTTTACTCAGCCTGCCAGCAAGTCTGGCAGAAGGCGAAAGATGACTGAAAATCGCCACGCGCGTCGGACATGAGCTTGGCGTCAGCGTCAAATACGTCCTGATATCGGTCCTTTGACCTCACCGTGGAACGGTTGAGTGAGCGCTGCGTTGCGCGCGTGGATGAATAGCCCTTGACCTTCCAGTTGCTGGAATCCCTAGGTACAAAGCCATGGCACAGATTTTCGAAAAGACAGGCGATCACGTATCGCACCATCGACACGGGGATATCTTGAAATCTCCCGTATGGGTTGGTGTGTTGTTTGTCTTGCTCACAATGCCGGCTCACCTGTTTTTGGATGAAAAGAGCTCGATAGCTCTTGCTTCGATCACGCTTGCTTTGATTGGCGGTGCCTATATCGGCTTTGGCGCCGCGGACGGCAGAGCGCGCGTGTTCTGGGCAGAGCTCGCCGTCGCCCTTTTGTTCGGCTCGGCAGCCTTTTTGGGGCTGATATGGCATTGGGCTTTCCTTCCCTTGGGCTTGGCCCTGCACGCCCTTTGGGACATGTCACACCACAATTCTTATCGTCTCGCCCGGATTCCGAACTGGTATATTCCATTCTGCGTGGCCTTTGACCTTTTGGCAGCGACGTTCTTCGTTCTGCTCTATGCCGTGTTTTGATCCATGATGATGCGCATCCTTCTTATTGCGGTGTTCCTGATGGGAGTCGTCGCATTGGCCTTCCCGGACGTCCTTGGCGTTGACATTCGCCTGCCTGATCGCGCGGAAATTGACCGCTGGATCGAGGCGGCAGGTCTTGCCGGACCAATGGTTATCGTGGCGCTTATGACAATCGCTATCGTCGCAAGCCCCCTGCCCTCGGCGCCGATCGCACTCGCCGCCGGAGCGGCTTATGGGCACACGTTCGGGACACTCTTTGTCGTTCTTGGCGCGGAACTCGGTGCGCTTGCCGCTTTTGGTCTGGCCCGCGGTCTCGGTCGTCCCTTCGTTGAGCGTCATCTCGGTCAGAAGATTAACACAGGCCTGTTCGGATCGCAGAACACTCTGACCTTCTTGGTCTTCGGCAGTCGCCTGCTGCCGTTTCTGTCCTTCGATATGATCAGTTACGCCGCAGGTCTGAGCAAGCTGCATCTTTGGAGGTTCGCGCTGGCCACGATGGCCGGGATTATTCCAGCGAGTTTTTTGCTCGCTCACATGGGCAACCAGGCGATGAACGGAGATGCCCGCACTGCCACATGGACCGCGCTTGCGCTCGGTGGCTTTACCGGCCTGTCGGTTCTCTTCGCCGCGACGCGAAAGACCGGTACACAAGGGGAGGAGAGCTGATATGGCCAGTCATTCTCACGCCGGGCACATGCCGAGTTCCGGCAAGGCCCTTGTGATTTCGGCCTGGCTCACCGGCGTCTACTTCGTGATTGAACTGGCCGTCGGGCTCTGGACTGGCTCGATTGCCGTCCTGTCGGATGCGTTTCACACCCTGTCGGCGGTTGGCGGCGTTCTCGTGGCCATCACCGCGCAGCGGATTGCGCGCCGTCCAGCGGATTCGACGCGCAGTTTCGGATGGTACCGCGCCGAAATCATCGGGGCGCTGGTGAATGGCGGCTTTCTTCTCGGCATGGCGCTTCTGGTGATCTGGATGGGCGCGATGCGGCTCGGAGACCCGATCCACCTGGCCACAGGCCCCATGCTTTGGGTCGCCTTCGGGGGCCTGGTCACGGAAGTGGTCTCTCTGGCGCTGATGTGGCAATCGAGCAAGGACGATCTGAATGCCCGTGGCGCGCTCTGGCACATCATCCAGACCTTTGTCGGCAGCCTCCTGATCATCGTCACCGCCCTTGTGATCGAGTTCACCGGCTTTCTGGCGATTGACCCGATTCTCGGCATGGCGTTCGGGGTGGTTCTCCTCTGGGCCTCTGTGGGCGTAATCAAGGAAGCGGTCCACATTCTCATGGAAGGCACGCCCGAGGGAACGGATCTCGACGCTGTAACAGCGGACCTGAACGGGCAGGACGGGGTTCTGGATGTTCACCATGTGCATGCCTGGACGCTGACCAGCGGCAAACACGCGTTTTCCGCCCATATCCGCCATCAGTCACCCGCCGAGGCCGCGGATTTGCTGAACAGGGCCTATCGGCGGCTGACGGAACAGCATGGGTTTCACATGGTCACGCTGCAGCTCGAAACAGAGTGTCTCGACGAGCGCCACGCGCGGGATCTTGATATAGTCCAGATAGCGGCTGCAAAGGCTGCGCAAGAAAAGACTGATGTGCGAGATGCGCATCCGCACCCAAGCCCTAACACAGAAGGGCCGTAGACTGTGATGGACATAATACTAGCCGCAGAGCCGGAGATTCGTCTGACGGCGTTTTTGAGTGTGCTGGCCGCCATGGCGCTTTGGGAACTCGCCGCCCCGCGTCGGCGGCGTGACATTCCGCGTGTCATCCGTTGGTCGAACAACCTGGCACTTGTCGTGATCGATACGGCGATCCTCCGGTTGTCTTTCCCAATCCTGGCCGTCGGTCTGGCGGTCCTGGCCGAGGAGCGGGGCTGGGGCCTGTTCAACATTATCGAGGCTCCTTTCGGGTTGGCTGTGATCCTGTCCATGCTGCTGCTCGATCTGGCGATCTATCTGCAACATGTCATGTTCCACGCCGTCCCGGCCCTGTGGCGCCTGCACCGGATGCACCATGCGGATCTCGACTTCGACGCAACCACTGGATTACGCTTCCATCCGATTGAGATCCTCATCTCGATGGCGATCAAGCTCGCCCTGGTGGCAGCGCTTGGTCCGCCCGGCGTCGCGGTTTTGTTGTTCGAGATCATCCTCAACGCCACTGCCCTCTTCAACCATGCCAACATCAACCTGCCGAGACCGGTCGACCGGTGGCTCAGATGGATCGTCGTCACACCCGACATGCACCGCGTGCATCATTCTGTCGATCCGCGCGAAACCAACTCAAACTACGGCTTCAACCTGCCGTGGTGGGACCGCCTCATGGGTACTTACGTAGCCCAGCCCGCGAAGGGCCACGAGGGAATGACGATCGGTATCGAGCAGTTTCGCACGACGCGCGACCTCTGGGTCGACAGGATGTTGATCCAGCCCCTTCGCGGGCCAGCAAGCGGACACGCCCTGGATACATCCGCCCTCACGCCGACAAGCAGGAACAGCCTCTGGACTCTCGAAAACACAGTTCTAGGGTCTCGGGTAACTCAAAAAGGAACACATGATGAAACGACGTACGTTCTTGCTGGCCGGAGCGGCTGCCACACTCCCCCTGCGAGCACTGGCCAACACGGAACCGGTCATTAAAGTCCTGAAAACCCCCACCTGCGGATGCTGCACCGCTTGGGTCGATCATGTCCGGCAAGCGGGCTTCGCGGTCGAGGCGCAGGACGTCGATCAGGATGCGCTTTATGCGTTCAAAGATCGGCTGCAAATTGCACCGGAACTTGCTGGATGTCACACGGCGGTCGTGGGCGACTATTTTATCGAGGGCCACGTGCCTGCCGCGGACATCACGCGGCTGCTAGCAGAGCAACCGATGGCGCGCGGTTTGACTGTCCCCCGCATGCCGATGAGTTCGCCCGGCATGGGCGGTCCCGGGGCCGGTGACGCTTTTGACACCTTGCTTGTTGGCTCCGACGGCGCGACCTCGGTCTTCGCGAGCCACAGCTGATCAGGTCATGGGTGCAGGTGATAGATCCCGCGGGACGGGTTCATGACCCGTCCGTCTTGCACAAGCTTTCGCAGCGCCCTGTAGGTCGCCTCATGGCTCAATTGTAACCGAGCGGCAAATTCGACGATGGAGCCTTCGAGCAAGCCTGCGATCAACCCTGCCATCACCCGGTCCTCTGCGCGCCGAATGCCGACGATCTCCAGCATCTGTCGCTGCGCCTGTATCTGTTGAGCCGCCTGACGGCCATAGGCGCGGGCAAATGCCGGGTCGGCAAAAGCGGCCAATACGGAAGCCTTGTCGATCCGGATCAGCGCCCCGGCCTCAACAATGACTGCGTCGCAATGATAGACCTCCGAAAACACCGAAGCTTCGGCAAAGCTTGTTCCGGCTTGGGCACGGTGGATGATGAACCGCTCGCCATCTGGACCGACCCGCTCGAGATGCACGCGCCCGGTTTGCACGACATAGAGACCGTGGGTGGGGTCGCCTTGGTGAAATACGGTATCTCCAACCGCGCCGGAGATTGGGCGCAGGGCTGAGCTCGGGATATGATCATAGGGGTTTGGCAACATATGATTGAAATCATATTACGATGCATCCGCCCCTGCTAGCGTAAACATGACACCACCCCATTGAAGGACCTGTCCATGCGTCTCATTCCCTTCGTCCTTGCCATAGTGATGGCCGCACCCGTGGCCGCGCAGCACGCCAATTCCGCGGCTGGTCACGACATGGGCGGACCGCAGGAAACCGGGCAATCGGCCTTTGCCGCCTTGGCGGAAATCGTAACGATCCTGCAGGCCGATCCCGAGACGGATTGGGAGCGGGTCGATATTGACGGATTGCGCCGCCATCTGGTCGATATGGACCTTCTGACCCAAGAGGCCGTGGTCGCCCGCACCCTGCGGCCGGAAGGGGCCCGGTTCGAGATTCGGGGCACCCCCCGTGTTCTCGAGGCCATCCGCGCCATGGTGCCCGCCCATGCGCCCTTTCTCGCGGCCGAGACCGGCTGGGACGTTGTGACAGAGGACTTAGAGCGTGTCGCGTTTAATCGGTTTTATATCCTGCGGCCTTGAAGAAGTTGTAGCATTCCTCGTCGGTGAAGAGGTCGCACACATGACCGACAGCCTGCCAAAGTTCATGGTAGGTTCGGGCTGCAGCCTTTCGGATCAGGACCTTGAGCTTTGAGAAGGCCATCTCGATCGGGTTGAGGTCGGGACTGTAGGGCGGCAGGAACAGGAACCACGCGCCGATATCTCGCATGGCCTTGGCTGCGCCGGGGCTCTTATGGCTCGACAAGTTGTCGAGGATGACCACGTCGCCCGGACCCAAGGTCGGCACCAGCTGGGTCTCGATATAGAGGTCGAACAACTCGCCGTTCATTGCGCCATCGATCACCCACGGGGCATCGAGGCGATCATGGCGCAGGGCACCGATGAAGGTCTGGGTGCGCCAATGCCCGAACGGCGCGTGATCGACCAGGCGTTGCCCGCGCGGGGCCCAGCCGGTGGTCTTGGCCATGTTCGTCTTGAGCGATGTCTCGTCGATGAAAGCCAGCCTTTCCAGATGTCTGGCCATGAAGGGCTGGCGTTTGCCGATCCATATGCGGCGCAGATCGGCCACGTCCTGACGCTTCTGCTCAAGGGCTTGCAGGTCTTTTTTTGTGTGACAGCCCGAGCCTGAGCAGCAGCCGACCGACCGACGAGCGATGAACCTTCACCCCGTGTTTCGCGGCCAGTTCCGCGGTCAACTCGTCAATCGTCAGATCGGGTTGCGCCGTGATCCGGCTCTCCACCCAGCCTTTGACGCTGGTCAGTTTGCCGCGCCCGGGATTGCCCTGAGGTTTCGGCGCGAGCGAGCCGGTCTCGCGCTTGAGCCGCACCATGTCGTTGACGAACTTGATCGACACGCACAGCCGCCGAGCCGCCTCTGTGTGCGTGTTGCCCTGCTCGACAAGCCGCACGGCACGTTCACGCAACTCAACAGGATGCGCTTTGCCCATCTCTGACCTCCATATCTGCCTGAAAGACATGGAATCATAGGAACAACATCAGGGGAATCCTGAATCTGGTCAGAGGCGACATGCTCTAGAAGATGGCGTGGCGCTCAGTGTCGATGGCGATGCCGCGCAGATTCAGGGACTTGGTTTCTTTGGTCTGATGACCATCGGGGCGCATCACCAGGAGCACCACCTCATGATGGCAAAAGGCGCGGGCCCGCACCATTAATGCGCCGACAAGGCCTGTTTGATGATCCGTAGAGAGGTGCGCTGACAAAACGTTACATCTCGCGTGTTGACCTTCCAGCGCGGGAGGCACGGACACATGCCCGATGATGGAAGCGTCAGAGAATACCGCCCGCAGGGATTTCCTGTATTACGCAACGGTCGGGGCAGGGGTCGTGGCAACAGGGGCTGCGCTCTGGCCACTGGTGAACCAGATGAACCCCTCCGCCGATGTCCGCGCCTTGGCACAGATGGGGTCTGCTCCGGTAGGGGGCAGGATCGTACGTTAGTGCAAGTGCCCGGATTTGACTTTCTAGGGTCAGGACTTCGGTAACGGGGTCGCCTCAGTCAAGCGATTTTCCGCAGTCAAATTGATCCGCCAAGGCGGTTCGCTTGGATCGGGCATGCCTGTGGCTGCTTTCTGGCTGCCTTCGGCTGAGGTCCTTTGGGTACATGCTTCGGTTCGTGGTCAGCGCGGTGGCTGCCAACATGATGCTGGTTCGATGTAATTCCGATGTGCCCATCTCATAGGCGTGCTTGACTTGTGTCAGCGACAGTCCAAACCACGGCATTATCGGAACCACGTCCCTGCGGGACCTCGACAGCCTGCGATCAGGCAGGCAACGGGTGGCGGCTCATCCGATCAGGCAAGGTTCGGCGCGGCATCTGGCTGGAAGGTTGTGCCATCGACCCAAATCCGATGGAGGATGACAGCGATGCGGCGTGCGAGGGCGACCATCGCGATTTTGCGACCACGCCGCTGCGCGAGCTGGGCTCCCCATGTTCTCAGCCATGTCGATCGGCCGCGATTCATCATGACGGTTGCTGCCTGGCACAATGTTCGCCTCAGATTGACGTCACCAGCCTTGGTGATGCCGCCTGACACGTCTCGTTCACCGGACTGGTTGCGTGAGGGCGTCAGGCCAACCCAGGGGCCAATTCTCTTTGAAGACCGAAAGCGGGCAGGATCATCGACCGCAGCACGGAATGTAAGTGCTACGACCGCACCGATTCCAGGCATCGACATAAGCCGTTGGCAAACCTGATCATCCCAGGCCAACTGGCGCACGCGTTCTTCGAGCCCGGCCAGTTCCTGCCGTAGGGTCGCCCGGGCCCGCAGCATCGGGTCTGTCGCGGTTTCCAGCATCGGGTTGCCATCTGCCAACTCCCGAATGCGTGTCTCAAACCTGCCACGGGAGATCGCGCCGACCTTGAGGCCAAAGTTCCGCAGGAGTCCGCGCAACGACATTTCCAGAGCGATCATGTTCTGCTGGATAGCCTTTCGAGCGCCAAGAACCGCCCGGGTTTCCTGAGCAGACACGGATTTACAGTGGACCGGGCGGAACCAGCCGAGATGAAGAAGGCGTGCAATCCCTTCTGCATCGCGCCGATCCGTCTTGATCGGCATCGCCTTCAGCGCTCCTTTCACTTGGCGCGTTTCCATGAGCACCGTATCAAGGCCAGCTTCGGTCAGCCCTCGGTGCAGCCATTGCGACAGAGGCCCAGCCTCCAGGCCAATCGCCGCGATGCTGCCGTCCAGATCATGCAGCCAGCGCGCCAGAACCTCGGGTTCGCTTTCAGTCTCTGCCTCTTTGATAATCTTGCCGTACTCGCTGATCACGCAGACCGAAGTCTTCGCAAGCGACACATCCAATCCGACAAACAATTTCATCCCGTCATCCTCCATGTGGGTTCAATACGGGAATGGCGACAGCGCGGTGCTAGTCTGACAAGTGGCAACGGCGGCGCGTGACGCAGGCCCCGTTACGGCATCTCATAGCCAGTAAATGACGAGTGCAGCAAGGGCGATTGCTGATAGGAAGACCTTTGGGCATCGGTCGTAGCGGGTCGCCACACGCCGCCAATCCTTCAGCCTGCCAAACATGATCTCGATCCGATTGCGGCGCTTGTATCGACGTTTGTCGTATTTGACTGTTGCCTTGCGTTGCTTTCGACCCGGTATGCAGGGGCGTATCCCTTTGTCTTGCAACGCTTCTCTGAACCAATCGGCGTCATAGCCGCGGTCACCGAGTAGCCAATCGACCTTCGGAAGGCTGCTGACTAACGCCCGTGCGCCGATGTAATCACTGACCTGACCAGCCGTAACGAACAGGTTCAGCGGGCGTCCTTGGCTGTCACAAATGGCGTGCAGCTTGGTATTCATGCCGCCCTTGGTCCGGCCAATCAGGCGTCCACGCCCCCCTTTTTGACGCCCAAACTGGTCGCCGTGCGATGTGCCTTCAAGTAAGTTGCGTCGATCATCACAGTCTTCCTCTCGCCGTGCTCGGCGGCAAGACCGGCCATCATCCGCGCGAAGATCCCCTTATCGCTCCACCGTTTCCAACGGTTGTAAAGCGTCTTGTGTGGGCCATAGGCAACGGGTGCGTCACGCCAGCGTAAGCCATTGCGATTGATGAAGATAATCCCACTGAGAACGCGTCGATCATCTACGCGCGGCTTGCCATGGGACTTTGGAAAGAAGGGGGCAAGACGCGCCATCTGCGCGTCCGTGAGCCAAAAAAGATCAGACATATTCACCACTCGGTTTTCGAGCCGTGAATCATGCCGCTACACGAAAATCAATGGGTCCTGACCCTAGGAAAAGGACTTGGCTCACCCAAAAAGCGCTCTAAAGTCCTCTTATGCAAGCCAAGATGCGAAACGCAAACACTCGATCCGGCTTTGCCTTGATTGTTGTGCTGTCCGGTTTGACTGTCCTGACCGCTCTGTTTGCCGTGACCAGTGCCATCATGATGGCGCGCTTGGAACGTTCACACAGCACTGCAGTTTTAGTCGGCACCAATCGTCTGAACCACGAAGCCCTCAGATTGGTCCTGCAAGGTGAAGTGCCTGATGCTTCTGCGGCTCTATTGCAGTTGGAGCTTGGCGGGGCGACTTATCAGATCACTCTTCAAGATACCGGCGGATTGATCGACCTCAATACGGCCGCCCCCGAATTGATCGACATGGTGGCGGATCATCTAGGTTTGCCGGAAGAAGCGTTAGATCGACTTCGTGATTGGCGCCGAACTCCGCACCGTTTGATCCGCACGAGCGATTTTCTTCGCGTCACAGACGCATCCCCCGCTTTGAACAGCAAGTTGGAAGAAATCGCGACAGTGTATTCAGGGCGACGCGGGATTGCACCTGACGTGGCGCCGCAAGCAGTCCTGGAACTCATTAGTGATCACGGCTCTTCGCGCGAAGCAGCACTCGAGGAGATCGACGGAGAGTTTGTGTCTGCTCCGTCTGGGGTGAATTTTCGAGTTGTCGTACAAGACTCAAAAACTAGGGCGGAATGGATAGCAGGAACAGTGCATCTGCCTCGAACATCAGACAACCGACGCGTTCTATGGCTGCGCTAGGCTATGATCCCGGCAAGTGACTTCAGCCAGTAACGCGTGTATCGGCGTTCGCCAGTGCGCGTGAGGGCACCAATCTCGACAAGTTCTTGTAGATCCCTTGTAGCAGTCGCGCGCGATATACCGGTGATCGAAATATAGTTCTCGGCGCTCAAACCACCCTTGAAGCCATCTGGTCCCTCCCGGAACATCCGCTCGATCACCTTGGCTTGCCGTTCGTTCAGTTGATCACGATGCCGGCCATAGAAATGCGCCTTGGCAATGAAGAAGCCCACGCGGCCCAGGGTGACCTGCTGCGCTTCAAGAACGGACTTTGCAAACCATACCAGCCAAGGCGTGACCTCCAGCGTCTTCTGGTGTCGCTCGAGCTGATCGTAATAGTCCTTTCGCTTTCGCTCGAGGGTGAAAGCCAGCGCGATCAGGCTGGGCTGGCCGATACTCTGAGCCAGGGACTTTTCGGCCAAGGCCCGACCCAGGCGACCATTCCCGTCCTCAAATGGGTGGATACTTTCGAAGTAGAGATGACTCAGGCCCGCACGCGTCAACGCTGGCAAGGGCTCCTCGGCACCCGGCTCGGTCCGATTGAACCAGTCGACATACCGGTCCATCTCTTCCGGAACCTGCACAGATGGCGGCGCCTCAAAATGCACGACCGGACGATCAAAACGGCCAGAGACGATCTGCATGGCATCCTCGTGCTGCCGGTATGAACCGATCGCCTCCAGGCGCTTGTCGAAGGCCAAGAGCATCTCATGCCACCGAAACAGGGTGCCGTGCGCAAGGGGCTCGGCATAGGTCGAGTAAACATCGACCATCATCTCAGCCACCCCCTGCTCGCGAGGTTTGTTCGGATAGCTGTCAGGCTCTAATCCAAGGTGCCGGCGAAGTGAGGATTGCACGCTGCGCCGGTCCAGCATCTCGCCCTCGATGGCACTGGTCTTCATCGCTTCATCGCTCAGCAGATCGATGCGGAGTTGATCACGCTCGGACGGGTTCACATGGTGGACGGCACCAAGGACTTCGCCTGAGGACAGCAAAAATCGCTGCTCAAGCGGTGCCAGTGCGGCCTCGTCATACCGGAATTCCGGCCAACCGGATATCTGCCAGTTCCATGCCATGAGTTATAGAGCCCTTTTTTATAACGCATGAATAGATCATTTTTGAGGTATAGAAGTCAATTCTATACCTCACGATTTCTCGACATCGTTCAGGCAAAGATACCCCCTTGCCACCTTGCTGCACAAAAGCTTCTTGCAGGCTTTGACAGCGTCGCCTTCCGATGCATAAGTGACCATCATGCTGCGGCCCTGTGTCCCGATGCGTCCCCAACTCCGGATGACCGATTGTTCCCCGAACAAGGTGGGCTGCACAGACAACCGATAGAACCGCGCCATGTTCCGGGCCGGATCGATGCGTTCGAGATCGACAGGGTCGTATGCGCCGCTTTGCATGGCCAGAGTCTCGCCTGTTGGGCCTCATCCGTCCAATGACAAATCTGAATCAATCCACCCTGACCGATTCAGCTTTTTGATGACCCAGCCCCGCATCCTCCAGCCCCTCCCGATCGGGCAGGTCCTGCAGGCTCTCCACCCCAAACACCGCCAAGAACCGCTCCGTCGTCACAAATGTATAGGGCGCGCCACGTCGCGGCGATCGCGGTCCGGTCCCGATCAAACCCTGCGCATGCAAGCGCCCGATAAGCTCGCGGCTGATCTCCTTGCCGAAGATGTCCTTGAGCCCGTCGCGCGTGATCGGCTGGTGATAGGCGATAGCGGCTAGGACCGCGGTGTCGAACTCGCTCAGATCCAGAAACTGATCCCCGATATCCGCCGCCGCCCGGATCGCGGGCGCATAGGCCGCCCGCGTCCGGAACATCCAGCCGCCGGCGACCTGGGCAATCTCGAAGGCCCGCCCATCCAGATCGGCGGCAAGGTCCTCGACCAGCAGATCGACTGAGGCGCCCTGCCCCACGATGCGGGCGAGGTCTTGGCGCGGGACTGGCGAGGCGGAGGCAAACAGCACAGCCTCGATCCGGCGTATCCATTCCCGCCAGCGCAGCTCAGGCGGCAGATCGGGCAACTCGCGATCCAGTTCGGGGTCTGAGCGATCCTTCGCCATCGCTACACCCCGTAGAGCCGGAAAGTGTCGCGCCCGGTCAGCTCGCGCACCGCACCGAGGTCGACCAGCCGGTCGCAGAGCCGCCGCGCGGCGCGATCCGGCAGGGGTAGCGCCGAGGGCGCCACTGCATCGCGGGTCAGGAACATCTCGACCGCATCGCCCGCCCCTTTTGCCCGAAGCTTGGGTGCGACTGCCTTGAGTTGCGCCGCCCGACGCGCGAGGTCCGCGGCCTGCCGAACGGCCTCGATCACCGAAGAGATGAGTGCGCGATGACAGGCCAGACGCAAGTCGCCGCCTTGCTTGCGCAGGTCGGCGCGTTTCAGGCCTGGGGCCAGCATCGGCACGAGATGATCCCAGCCGATTGCCAGAGCGAGGGCGGCATCCGCGAGGATCAGCGCTGCGAGGTCTTCGCGCGGCGCCTCGCGCAGCACCGCCTCGAGCACCATCACAGCCCGGGTCACTGGCGCGCCTTTCCCAGCATCGAGCCATGTCGCAATCTGGCCCGGCTCGATGGTCGGCAAGGCCCGATCGAGAACCTTGATCGACACCGGTCGCTCCGCCGCGCGCTGCCAAGCAAGATAAGTTTCACCGGCCGGCCCGGGCAGATCGCCGGGGCGCAGAAGGTATACGGCGTCGCGCAGCTCCCCTACCCGCTCCGGGCGCCCCGAAAACGCGACACAAGCCTCAGCCGCACGCAGCACCAGCCGATCCCGCAACAAGGGTTGGGGCACCTCCTTGTATCCCAACACTAGATGCAGTTGGCTCAGTGCGGCACCCGACAAAAACGCAACATCTTCAAGGGTTTCAGCGCGTGCAGAGGTGACCCAGGCGGGCATCCGGGGTAACGTGTCGCGGTCGCTGATATGATCTGGCCGGGTAAAAGTCATGTCTGAAGCCTACACCATCGCGGCGCTTTCTGCCAGAAAATAGCGATCTAACCGCCCCGACTTGCCGCTCTCCGCTATGTCCAATAAGTTTGCATTATCGGACATATTTGAAGTAAGCTCCATAGCATGGAAGAAACACCAGAAATTCAGCCCCCAGACGCCGAGAAATCGACCTCAGCGCCCTCCGATTCGAACAATCAAGCTCAGCGCGACGAGAGAGACCAAGTCAGCACCGACCCCATCGCCCTACCGGCCCATGTGGCCGGGTCCGGCACGCTCGACCGGCTTGTCGACACCGCCCGTGATTACGCGAGGGCCTCGACCGCCGAGAACACCAACAAAGCTTATGCCGCCGACTGGAAGCACTTCGCGCGTTGGTGCAGATTGAAGGGAACGGATCCCCTCCCCCCGTCTCCCGAAATGATCGGGCTCTACCTGACCGATTTGGCAGCGCCGGCGAAAGGCACCCCTGCCCTCTCCGTCTCTACGATCGAGCGCCGCCTGTCCGGCCTGGCCTGGAACTATGCGCAACGCGGCTTCTCGCTCGATCGCAAGGACCGCCATATCGCCAACGTCCTCGCTGGGATCAAACGCAGGCACGCGCGCCCGCCTGTGCAAAAGGAAGCGATCCTGCCCGAGGACATTCTCGCCATGGTGGCCACCCTGCCCTTCGATCTGCGCGGCCTGCGGGATCGGGCGATCTTGCTGATCGGCTTTGCAGGCGGTCTGCGCCGCTCCGAAGTCGTCAGCCTGGACGTCAGCAAAGACGACACGCCTGACAGTAGCGGATGGATTGACGTCTTCGAAGATGGCGCGGTTTTGACATTGAACGCAAAGACAGGCTGGCGCGAGGTGGAAATCGGACGCGGATCCTCAGAACAGACCTGTCCTGTGCATGCGCTCGAGCAATGGCTGCATTTCGCCAAGATCGATTTCGGCCCCGTGTTCACCCGCACGTCGAGGGACGGGAAGCGGGCGATGGACGAGCGGCTCAACGACAAGCATGTCGCGCGCCTCATCAAGAAGACGGTGCTGAAATCCGGCATCCGAGCCGAGCTGCCCGAAAACGAGCGCCTTGCGCTGTTCTCCGGTCACTCGTTGCGCGCCGGTCTCGCAAGTTCGGCCGAAGTCGATGAGCGCTTTGTCCAGAAACAGCTCGGACACGCCTCGGCCGAGATGACCCGCCGCTACCAGCGCCGTCGCGACCGGTTCCGGGTGAACCTAACCAAAGCAGCCGGTCTCTGATCGCACGCTCATTCGGTCGTTTATTGGTGATACATAAAATTGCAAACGGCCCGTTTTCATGTCCCTGATAGGCTATGCCCGCGTTTCCACAGAGGATCAGACCCCCCTGCCCCAGTCCGAGACGCTGCAATCGGCGGGCTGTGCCGAGATCTTTGAAGAGCACGCCTCAGGCGGCAATCGCGCGCGTCCTGTGCTCGCGCGGGTGCTCGAACGGGTCCAGAGCGGCGATACGCTGGTCGTCGTGCGGATCGACCGGCTTGCGCGGTCTCTGTCGCACTTACTGGAGGTGATCGAGCGTCTGGAGGCCAAGGGGGCGTTCTTCCGCTCGCTGCAGGACCCCATCGACACCGCCTCCCCTCAAGGAAAATTCACATTGCAGGTTCTGGGCGCCGCGGCGGAGTTCGAGCGCGCGCTGATACGTGAGCGCACGAAGGCCGGGCTTGTCTCTGCACGCGCCAAGGGCCGCGTTGGTGGCAATCCTGGGCTTCGCACCAAAGACCCCGCCGCGCTGCGCAAGGTGCGGCTGGCACGACAGGACGGCTACATGGAGCGCCTGAACGAAACCGCGCAGGATTGGGTGCCCCATGTGCGCCGCCTACGGCCGGATATGGCCTGGGAAGACGTGCTGCGGACTATCAATGCCCCCCTGCCCCAAGACCGCCGTTGGACGCAAAGCCGCCTGCTCCGTGCCGTGAAGGCATATGTGCGGGATGGGTTCCTGCCCGCTGAAGTGCTTGGACGCGCTGGACGCCGCAAAACCGACGATCGCCTGCCTGCGATTGTTGCGGCCATCAAAGGTTCGGACCCGGATATCACGCTACAGGCGATCTGCGACCGGTTGGAAGCCATGCGTGAGCGGACTCCACGGGGACGCACAAGCTGGCAACCGTCATCCGTCAGGATGCTGTTGGAACGGGCGGAGCGACTTGGGTTGCTGGTCAGGCAAATGGATTGACGATGCGCAGCCGATCCTCGACCAGCAATCCGTCGTGCATGTCCTCAGTCCACAAAGTCGTGCACCCAGCGATCAGCGCGGCAGACACGATCATCGCGTCATAGACCGATAACTGGTACTTCTCTGCCAACGCGCGACCGACTTGATGGGTTTGAACCGTTAGGCCCTCGACAGGGCATACGGACGTAATACCCTCAAGAAACGCTCCGGTATCTTCCCAACTGAGCCCAGCTTTCCGTCGGCAATTGACCATCGCTTCGTTCAGGACCTGAACGCTGATCCGGGGTCCCTGCCCCAGAATTTCCTCCGCCCTCTCAGCCTTTGGACCATCGTCGAGCAGGTAGAGCACAACATTCGTGTCTGCGAATTCAGCGCTCATGCGCGGCGTCGCGGCTTAGACGCGCATCCTTGGGCAGTTTTCTGCGAAACCGCCTCAGCCCTTGTAGAACTTCATCGGCGCGAGGTTGGCGTCTCACAAGAATGGTTCCATCGTCCTTTACCAGGTCGACCTGATCGCCTTCCTTTAAGCCGAGTTCCCTCACAAGATCCGCGGGTAGCCGGACGGCAAGGGAGTTTCCCCATTTGGCAACTTGCATCTTGTCCTCTCAGGCATGGATAAACATCCAGTAATGTATATCCAGAACTGCCAAGAGGCAAGCTCTGGTGCGCTCAAAGCCATGCTGGAGCCCTCCGACAAGAGTTCTCCCCTGTCCCTTTTCGTGAGATGCGGTGCGTTACACCATGCAGCAGGAAGCCTAACAGCCTTGTGTTCGGTGACGACTCGCCCACTAGATGTGGAAAAACCTTGCGCGAATCCGACTCTTGCGCCAATAGTCACGGAAACGAGGCAAAAAACGTCAATTTCCGTGAACACGCCAAAGACGCGATGTCTCGGAAGCGAGAGGGCAGATGGATAATACCTTTGTGCATGAGGATCTCAACGCGGTGATCCGCCAGCATTCGGAATGGCTGGCGAACCAGTTGCATTCGCAACGTGAGAGCCTGTTTCCACCCGATGCCGAGAAGACCATGCGCAAATTCACCTCTGGTGAGGCTGCGGCGCTGCTCGGCGTAAACGATTCCTATCTTCGCAAACTCAACTTGGATGGCAAAGGGCCTTCTCCCGAGCTTACCGCCGGCAACCGTCGTCTTTACTCGGCGCAGGATATCCAGGCGCTGCGTGTACTCCTTGAAAAAACCGCTCGCAAGCCGGGCGATTACGTTCCCGGACGACGAGAACGTGATCATCTTCAGGTCATCGGCGTGATGAATTTCAAGGGCGGGTCCGGAAAAACAACAACCTCTGCCCATCTCGCCCAACGGCTTGCCCTGCGCGGATATCGTGTGCTGGGCATTGATCTTGACCCACAAGCTTCCTTCACCGCGCTGCACGGCGTTCAGCCGGAATTGGACCTCGAAGATGGCGGCACTCTCTACGATGCGATCCGCTATGAGGACCCGGAGCCGATCCGGTCGGTCATCCGCAAGACCTATATCCCCAATTTGGACTTGATCCCCGGCAACCTCGAACTGATGGAGTTCGAGCACGACACCCCGCGCGCGCTGGCGCAGGGCAATGCCGGACTTTTCTTCTTCCGCGTGAAGGAGGCGCTGGCCCAGGTCGATGAGGACTACGACGTGGTCGTCATAGATTGCCCTCCGCAGCTTGGCTTTCTGACCATGTCCGCCCTGTCCGCGGCCACGGGCGTTCTGGTGACCATCCATCCAGAGATGCTCGATGTGATGTCCATGTCGCAATTCCTCCGCATGACAGCCGACCTCATGGACGTGATCGCCGAGAGCGGCGCTGACATGTCTCATGACTGGATGCGCTATGTTTTGACCCGCTACGAGCCGCAGGATGCGCCGCAGAACCGCATCGTGGCTTTCCTGCGAACAATGTACGGCGAAGCCGTGCTGAATTCGCCCATGTTGAAGTCCACAGCCATCTCAGATGCGGGCCTGACCAAGCAGACACTTTATGAAGTGGAACGCAGCGCGTTCACGCGTTCCACCTATGATCGCGCGATTGAGAGCCTGAATACGCTGAATGACGAGATCGCCGACCTAATCCAGAAAACCTGGGGGCGCACATGACCAGTGGCAAGAAGAAGCGCATGTCAATGCTGGACAGTCTCGCGGCAGCTGGGGCCCCCTCCCCTGCCCCTCAGACAGGTGCTGTGACACCGATGATGACCTCGAATCGCGCCCTTCGGTCCGCCCGCGACGCGGTCGATTCCCATCATGTTTGGGAACTGGACCCGGCGAGCATCGAAGACGGGCGTATGGCGGACCGGCTTGACCCGGCCGATGTACTGGATTTGCGCGATGCGATTGAGGCGAACGGTCAGACTGTTCCGATCCTCGTGCGACGTGCGCCGGGTGAAGATGATCGCTACCTTTTGGTCTATGGGCGACGCAGGCTGGAGGCGATCCGTCAGTCCGATAAGGTTACCAAGGTTCGCGCGTTAGTCACCAACCTGGATGACGACAGCGCTCTGCGTGCTCAGATTTCGGAGAACATGGGGCGGCGCGATTTGTCTTTTATTGAAAAGGCCCTGTTCGCAAAGGACCTTGTGTCGTCCGGCTTCGGAAATCAATCTCAGGTTGCAGAAATTCTTACCGTCACGAAGTCGTCCATATCTATGGCGATCGCGATCGCGGACATGGTCGGGCCGGATCTGGTACGCGCCATTGGCGCCGCCCATGGCATTGGCCGACCCCGATGGGAATCCCTTGGTCGGGCCATCGACGAAAATGGTCTGGACTGCGAGGACCTTATCGGGATCGCGAAAGAGGCACGTGAAAATGCCGAGACCTCCATGGTGGTGGATGACGTTGCCTCTACCAATGACCCGTCCATCCAAGCGTTCCTGGCCGTAGAAAAGGCTGTGACCAAGGCGATTAAACCGGCCAAGTCGCCCTCCCCTGCCCCACCTTCCAGCGTCCCGCTGAAGATCGGCGGCAAACGCGGCGGCACGGTCAAACGCACTGCCAAGGGCCTATCGATCGAGTTGGCGGGTGGAGACTTCGCCGATTGGGTCGAGACGCAAGTGCATGACATGATTGAAGACCTTCACGAACGCTGGAAGCAGCGGTCGGAAGACTGAGGAAGAGCAGAAATCAAAGAAGGAGGCACGAAAAGGCAAAAGAAAAGGTCCCGCAAAGCGACCACTCCACGAGACCCTAACTTGTTTCTAGCACCTTCAAGGTAGTGTCCGGAGCTATTTTCCGCAAGTCCAAAGTGATTCGCGGACCGGGATATTTTTGTCTTCGTGAATGACAAAATGGACTACACGCCCGTAACGCCGTTCCGGCGAACGATAGATGCTGCCATCCTGAAACATCAGGCAGCGACCCAAGAAGACCTGCCCCCAGCCGGCGCCAACAAGTGGGAGGTCCTGAGGGAGCTCGCTGCCGCTCGAGTCGCGTTCGGCTTGTCCGATCGGGATTTGACGGTGCTTCAGGCGCTGGTCAGCTTTCACCAAGCGACAATTCTCGGAGGCAATGACAGCGAATTGATTGTACATCCGTCCAACAAGGCGATTTGCGAGCGCCTGAACGGCATGCCCTGCTCGACGATGCGGCGCCACCTCTCCAACCTTGTGCAGACTGGCTTTGTTGTCCGGCGCGATAGCCCCAATGGGAAGCGCTATGCCCGCCGCTACGGCGACGAAAAGGTTGCGTTTGGGTTCGACCTCTCTCCGCTCGTTCGACGCTTCCAGGAAGTTTGTGAGGCTGCTGAGACCGTCCGGGCCGCAGAAGAGCGGTACAAGCGCCTACGTGCCACTGTGAGCCTCATGCGGCGTGACCTCGCAGGGCTGGCCGAGTACGGGCGCTCACTTCGTCCGGATCAGGGCGTCTGGGACCAATTCTCTGATCTTGCGGCCCTAATGGCCCGAGATCTTCGCAGAAAACTCGAAATGGAAGACCTTAGGCGCATCGAAGACGCTTTGGGGTCAGCTTTAGATCACGCCCGAAGCCTTCTGGATGGCTGTGAAACAGAAAATATGAGCACCAATGATGCTGTTTCTGAGCAGCATTATCAGAATTCAAATAAAGACTCTTATGATCTTGAACCTCGCTTAGAAAAAGCGCGGGGCGGAGGCGCTGTGCGCGAAACTCCAGAAGTTGCCAATAGTCATCTGTGTTCTGAAGATGAGGGCAACTCAACGGCAACTATTGACGATCAACTGATGCCGAACATACCGCTTGGTCTCGTCCTCGCTTCCTGTCAGGAATTCAAAGCGTATTCCGAGCAGCCCGTGCGCCACTGGCACGATCTGGTCCGGGTGGCTGATGTGGTCAGGCCCATGATGGGTATTTCCCCGTCCGCGTGGGACGAGGCGAAACGCTATATGGGTCCCGAAGAAGCGTCTGTTGTGATCGTTGCAATGCTTGAACGGTTTGCGGATATCCGATCACCTGGAGGCTACTTGAGAACCCTATCTTCAAAGGCAGCAATTGGGGAGTTCTCCTGCGGTCCGATGATCATGGCCTTGATGCGGCGGGATGCTGCATGATGAGTTCACAGCTGTGAACTCGGCTGACAAGTAGGATAGCTCGGGATAGTTCACAGCTGTGAACTTCTTTCCAACACGGTCAGAGGCTGCGCTCGCGGACTTGGCCAGAAACAGGGTGCTTCGGTTGCCAGTCACACGGGCATGTCACCGTCTCCAAAGAGGTTTGGAAAGAGCCGCTCTCGATAATCCAACGGAAACGCCAACCGAACCGGCGTCTTCGGCGAGGCGGACGTCAGGTATCCGGCGGCGGTCAGCTTACTCAGCGTGTTGCGAGCAGTACGCTCGGACGTCTTGAGCACAATCTGCGCATCGCCTCGTTCCAGTGCCCCATGCCGAAGAACCGCCGAGATTAGTTCCGGCGCTCGCTTGTCATCGATGGTATCTGCAACAAGACGACGATACCGTTGGTCTAGTCCGCCGAGATCGAACAATCTTGCTGAGAAGGTGATCTGGTCGAGCGTCACCTTTAGGAACCATTCACTAAACGTCTTCAGTGCCGCTTCTGACAGGTTCCCCCGTCCGTCGCGGTCTCCGCGGCGTGGACTGTCGGCCAGATCCATCATCCGTTTGTACTCGCCCCGATCGGTTAGCCCGCGGGCCAGCCCACGTGATACGGACCAGAGCCCTTGGCCACCAATCCCCGCTGTGAGGGCCATGGCATGAGACATCAGTCTGCTGACACGGCCGTTACCATCCGGGAAAGGGTGGATGTAGTTGAGCCGGTGATGCGCAGAGGCGATCGCGATGATCCGTCCGCTCGAAGACCGCGCCGCAATCTGAAATCGTTTGTCGAAATGGTCCATGAATGCCGCGACGCGCGACGATGAAGGAGGTAGGTGGCGCCCGACCGCAACTTCCCGATCATCATCCTGCCGCATGCGTCCCGGAACGATGGGCTCTTGTGTGCCGTCGGGATGTTCGATGACCCGAAACTCTTCCGGCATCTCGTCGTAGAAGCTCTTATGGACCCAAGTCAGGAATTCGACGGATGTGGGGCGGGGCAGGGTGCCCTTGCGATGCATCTCGTCGATGGCCCGTTGAACGATGACGTGCGCCCGGGCCTCAAGGGCGAGGGGACGGGTTTCTTCCTCAAGCTCGGCACCAGCCAGCGCCCTTTCGATGTCGCGGGGGCGCGTGTTGTGTCCTTCGATCAGGTTGGAGTAGTAGCAGTTCATCACACGGACGAGATCGGCAAGTTCGGCTGCGCTGTCAGGATGCAACCCTTGTCCCAGCCCGGTGGTTTCCCTCTGGATGTCGACCGAAAGGTCTGCCAGTTCTGTGGGAATATGCTCCTCGAAGAAGCAGGGTTCGATCCTGGCGGGTGTTTCCAGCATTTTTGCCGATCTTCCACGTTTGCAAAGTAATTGAAAAATAAACACATTTCGTACTTTCAAGCAAGGTTTTGCCGATATGCGTTGCCGATCTTGCCTGCCGATCTGGAATTGCTGCATGAAATCAATGGCTTCGGCAGAAGGGCCGGGCTTTTCGGTTTTGTTGTGTGCCCAAAGGGGCCGGAAAAAGAGAAAGTGTTCTTCGGGTTTTGTGACTGACGGATGAGGGCCTTTGGGGTCCCTCAGATGGGTCCGGGCCGGGTTCCGGTCTGCCGTTCCGGATGAAGGGCATTCCTATGCAATCAGGTGTCTTGCGCGTGCTCCGCGCAACCGCCGCCTCCTGGTGGCGGCATAGAGAGCTGCGCCGAACTGGCCAGTCGGCGCGGGCGCGGCAGCTCGAACGCGAGACTGTCTTGCGTGATCTCGGCTATCTCAGGCAGGCGGCGACATTGCCGAATGCCCATGTAATCTGCGGGGATGGTGGGACATTCCTCCATCTCGGTTGGACCACCGTGTCGACCTTCGCGCCGATCGAGCGCTTTCCCTTGGCCGCCCTCGCGGTCGCACTCGGGACGCCCTTCATCGATATCCGACCCGTCACCGATGGCATCGGCTTCGCGAACCTGCCCCGTGTGACACGAGGCAGATCGGTTGACGCTGACCATTCAGGTGCCGGCCAGTCTGTCTCGCTGACCACCTACATCGACATGGTCGAGCGGCTCGGCGCGAGGATCGTCAACGATCCGCGCCCCCGCCAGTCAACCTGACCCCTAAATTCTCTCACCACCACACGAAAGGACGCCCGCCATGGCCCGATCCCGCACGCCCAAATTCGATGCCTCCGAGGTCATCACGAACGAAATCATCCGCATCATCGAGCGCGGCGTCCTGCCGTGGCGCAAGCCCTGGACCGCAGGTGGCAGTTCTCGCCCCCTGCGCGTGGGCGGGGAACCCTACCAGGGGGTCAACAACTTCCTGCTGACCATGCGCACCGTCATGGCGGGCCATAGCTCGCCCTTCTGGATGACGCTGCCGCAGGCCAATGCGTTGGACGCGAAGGTGCGCAAGGGCGAGAAGTCCTCTGTCGTAGTCTACTACGGTCAAAGCCGGAAAGACGCCGGCGGCGAGGACGACCGCAGCGACGGCGATGATCACTCCGAGGAAGCCCGTATCTTCCGCTTCCAGAAATCCTACCGCGTGTTCAATGCCTGCCAGATCGAGGGCTTACCCGACAGCTTCTTCCCAGACCCGGAGCCGGTGCCCGAGCACCCGCCGTCCGAACCCATCCCGCACATGCAGGCGTTTTTCGACGCCATCGACATCACGACCGTCTTTACCGGCACGGAAGCCTACTACCTGCCACCCGTGGACAAGGTTTACATGCCGTCCATCACGCGGTTCGAGAATCCGCGGAACTTCTACGGGGTCTGGGCCCATGAGCTGGCCCATGCCACGAAAGCTCCCCATCGGCTGAACCGCGATTTCGGGCTCTCGAAGTTTGGCAACACCTCTTACGCGCGCGAGGAGATCGTGGCCGAGCTGACCTCCGTGTTCCTAGGGCAAACGCTCGGCTTCACGGCCCATACGCTCGAGATGAATGCTGCCTACCTCCACAACTGGTTGCGCGTTCTTCGGTCGGACAAGGGTGCGATCTTCAAGCACGCCGCGGATGCGCAGCGCGCCTGTGATTACCTGATCGCACGGTCAGAGGCGGGCAGGGCAGGGCGCAGCGCCGAGGCTGCTTGACCATACGGAGAACGGAGACTCGCATGTCACGTAAAGAACCCAAGACGCTGCGGGTGGCCTGCTTCAACGACGGCCGCCGCAAGATCATCTCCTTCAAACGCGGTGCCTATTGGTGGAGCGCGTCTGAGGGCGCGTATCCGCTCTCGGCAGCGCTCGAGAGCATCACGGACCAGGGCGGCTGGATCGAAACCATCCCCAACCCGAATTACAGACCCAAGGGGCTGTTCGGGTAGGGCACCTTCTGCTTCGGTCCTTCCGCCAAGCGGAAAAGAAAAAGCTGGCTTTGGGAAGGGTGTTTCAACTTCTCAAAGGAGATCCCTATGTCCATGATCGTTCAACCCCAGCCAGACAGTCCAGATCCGAGTGTGATCGCAGCGCAGAACGACGCGTTTCGCAAGCTCGCGTGCCTTGGAGTGGCGCCCGCGCAGCCCACCCAGGGCCGAATGCATGTCACCCGCTCGCTTATGGAGGCCGGTGACGGCTTCATGGCCGAGGCGGTGAAGGCCACCGGTGCGTTCGATACATTCGAGCCTGAGAATGATCCCGAGGGATGGCACGATTTTGGCGCGGTCGAGATCCGGGGCGAGACCGTGTTCTGGAAAATCGATCTCTATGAGGCAGATTCGGATTTCCGCTACGGGGCCGAGACCCCGGACAATCCTGCCACAACCATGCGCGTGCTGACCATCATGCTGGCGCGTGACTGGTAGGGTAGGAGGGCTTCCCAAAGTGTCGATCTGAAAACTCAAGGCCCACTGACCCCTCAAAGGGAAAGTGGGCCTTTTGTCTTGGTGATCCCTGAAGCCGGGGATTGGTCACGCGCGTGAGCGCGCGGGCCGCATCTCACCCACCTGGAAGGATATCCCATGACCGCAAGCTTTGCCCCTCTCACCGTCGCCATTGGCGATCTTGTCGCCCACCCCGCCAATGTGCGCAGCAACGCACCGGAAACCTATGACCCCGAGAACATCGCGCATCTCAAGGCCAGCATCGCTGTACTGGGCCTCCTGCAACCACTCCTCGTCCAGAAGCTCGACGGCAAATACGCCGTGCTGGCGGGCGGGCGTCGTCACGCCGCGCTGAAGGAGCTGATCGCCGACAAGGCCACCAAGGGGTTCACGGCGAAAACCAAGGTCGACTGCCGCCTTGTCCCTGAGGACTGCGACGTCACCACGGCTCTGTCGCTCGCCGAGAACATCACGCAAGCGCCGATGAATGCCATCGACGAATTCGAGGCCTTCGCGCGGATGATGGAGGTCGACGGCCAGACGCCCGAAACGATCGCCAAGACCTTCGGAACGACGGTTGCCGCCGTGAAACGCCGGTTGCGCTATGGCCTGATCCACCCCGACATCCGCGCGGCTGCCCGGGCCAAGACGATCACGCTCGATACGATGAAGGCTTTTGCTGAGCATCCGAGCCAGGAGGTGCAACGCGAAGTCTATGAGGCGCTCACCAAGGAGGACAGCTACCTGCAGGCCTACACGGTGCGGCAGGCGCTCAAGTCGCGTGGTGTGCAGGTCAGTGACGATATCGGGGCATTCGTGCGTGAGGTCTATGAGGCGCGCGGCGGGGCCATTGCGGCTGACCTTCTGGACGAGCACTCGGTGCTCGAGGATGCGGCGCTGGTCGAGACTATTTTGCTCGAGAAGCTCAGGGCCGCCGCCGAGGAGGCCCGCATAAAACTGGGCTTTGCCTGGGCCGATGCGATGGTGCGCTATGATTACGCGACCATGGCCGACTATGGCCGCGTCTATCCCGGCCCGATCGAGCCGGATGAGGCTGCCCAGAAGCGCGTGGATGAGATCACCGCTGAACTTGAGAAACTGCAACTCGAGATGGAGGATGAGGGGCTCGAAGACGATGCCTACAATGCCCTTTACGAGCGCGTGGACGCTCTGGAAGACGAAGCCCGCGATCTGCAGGAGGCCTATAGCGCCGAGGACCTCGCCCGCGCCGGTGTGATTGCGTCCTGGTCGAACGGGCAGGTGACGCTCCATATCGGCCTCGTGCGCCCCGAGGACACCGTGAAAGAGGAGGGCGCGCGCCGTTCCTCGACCAACACCACCGGGGAGGAAGCCCCCGACGCTGGAGAAATCACCTATCCAGCCTCGCTTGCTGAGGACCTCAAGACCGAGCGGGCCATGGCGCTCGGGGCCGCGATGGCGCTGCATCCGGAGGCCGCGCTCGATCTGACGCTCTTCAAGCTGGTCAGTGACGTTCTGGCCAGTGGCATGAGTGTCACGCAGGCGATCAAGATCGAGGCCCGCAAGGAATACCGCAGCCATGCCAAAATGGACGAGATCGACGAGACCTCGCTTGAGCAGGTGGCGGCGGCGCATGATGTGCTCGACCTGTCGTGGCTCGATGACGCCCGCTCTCCCGCCGATCAGTTTGCGGCGTTTCGCGCGCTGAAGCCGGGCGAGAAGGCCAAGCTCGTCGCCTATGCCACGGCCAGCACCACGCAGTCCTGTTTCGCGCGGGACCGCCAGCGCGACAGCCTGATGCATGACTTCGAGATCGAAGTGATGCCCGACATTCGCGCCCATTGGACGCCGAACGCGACGCTCTTCAACCGCTTCAAGAAGGCATGGCTCCTGAAAATCCTCGGCGAAGATCTGGGTCTGGCCCAGGAGGCTGTAACGCTGGCCTCTTCGAGCAAGAAGGAGATCGTCGCCTTTTGTGACAAGCTCTTCGCCGAGCCCTTCGCCACGCTCACGGATGCGCAGCGCGCCGCCGTGGCCTCCTGGTGCCCGCCGATGATGCAGACCGCAGGTGTTGCCTTTGATGAGGCGGAGCCCGCTGCGGAAATCCCCGAGCCTGACGGTGAGGTCGCGCAAGCGGCCTGAGCCACCACACGACCCGTGCAAGCCCTTCTGCCTGCGCGGGTCGACCCTCCCACACCCAACCGAAAGACATCTCCATGGCTATTCTCAAGTTCTCTGCTTCTGCAGTTGCGGCGCAGATCGCCCATGCGCGCGCCTGCAAGACGTTCCTCCCAAATTGGAACGGACCGGTGGACAGGCCCGCTCTGATCCTCATCGTCGGCAATGGCGTGCATCTGCGCTCGAACGGTATTGATGGCACGACCACCCGCATCGTCACCACTGAGCAGGCCGATCCCTCCTTCGCTTTCGCCCACGGCATGAACCCGTTTCGCGACACCGACTGGATGGCGCAGCGCCGCATGGCGTTTCGCGATCTGACCGGCCAGTTCTATACCGACATCCTCGACGACGTGCAGGTGCTCATCGACCGGGGGCAGGGGGCGATCCGGCTCGCCACCGATGGCCACAGCATCCGCGTCTTCGTGCGCCGGGCTTCGGACTATCTGATCGGCGGGACCTACGAAGTGCCCTCGGGCCTTGGAGGCACCTTCCGGGTCATCCTCAAGGATGCCTGCGATACCTTCGCGATTGTGCAGAACTGCGGCAATTCGGCGTTTTGGGAATACCAAGTTGATGAAGCAGCACCAATGTCCCGAGAGCGCGAAGCGTGGCAGGGTATTGGTGCTTCAGCTTATTCCCATAATCGCTGCGAGGATTTCGACGCCATGCAGCCCTACCGCGTGCCTCTCGATGCGCTGATGGAAATCGATGACCGGAGGGCAGCATAATGGGTTGGCTCTTCTACACCGATTGCCGCGTCAAATCCTACGCGGATGAGAAGGCGGAGATTGCCCGGCTCTGCACCTTTGAGAGCGACAGGCGCAAAACCGAACTGGTCAAAGCCTGCAAGGTCGGCTCGACCTGGTATGCGGCGGCAAGGGTCACTAGCCTCGACGGCACCCCTGTCGAGGGCACGACCTATATCACCGATCCTGACGGCTCGATCACCTTCGGCGCTGTCTTCCTCACCCGATACGATGACGGCTGCTGGGGCTACAAGGACATGGAAGAAAGCGCCGGCCCCGTCGAGTCCCGCGCGCCGCTCAGCCTTCTGGCGCTTCTCTCCGACCTGAAAGACCCTGACAGCTACGCCCATGCCTGGCGCCAGCGTTGCCGGGACTGGGCTGCGATCCCGGACTACGAGGAAGGCGACAAGATCAGGCTCGCGGCCCCTGTGACGCTCACCGATGGCAGCACCTGCCAGATCGTCACGGCGACCCACTACAGGCGGGGGCGGCAAAAACGCCGCTGCTACCGCATTGAGGAAACCGGCGTGCTCGTGCGGCTCTCTAGGGCCTCGCTTGCGGGCTCGGAGCTGCTCAGTTCCGCGAAAGGTGCTGCCAGCCCGGTGCTGGCGGAGTTCCTGGCGAGGCGAAATTAGGTCCTGCGCCGGACGGGTCATCGACCTGCCCGGCGACAGCAGATCCTGCGGCTTATCTTGACATGGCAATGCAAATGCATTACCTAGCGCAAGCAGCAAAGACCCCCATTCTTTCAGGAGACTGCCATGACAGCCCTCGCACAAGATGTCTCGAAGCTCACGGATCGGTATCAGACGACCGTGCCGGCGGGTGTGCGCAAGCAGCTCAAGCTGGGCAAGGGCGACCAGATTCGTTACTGCACCGAGCCGAGTGGCAGGGTCTATATCGAGCCCGTGCGCAGCGACGAGGAAGATCCCGTGCTAGGAGCCTTTCTCGATTTTGTCGAGGCCGATATCAAGGCGCATCCGGACCGCATTCGGGCGTTCGATGGGGCTTTGCATGACCGTCTTGCAGCACTGGTCGGAGACGTTGACGTCGATCTCGATGCGCCGCTATCGCTCGAGGATGAATGAGCGGCGATAGCGTGCCCGCCCAAGCGCCCCTTGTCGTAAACGGATGGTCGATTTATGCGCATCCGCTCTTTCTGGATCAGCTCGAAGGGCTGATTGAAGAGGTCGAGGCGCGTAAGGCACGCGATCCTAAGACCTGGCGCAAGAAAAACCCGACGAAACGGCTGGCCGCCATCTTCAAGCTGGTCACCGAGGCCATACCGGTAGATCCGGGTGCCGCCGCCTTTCGGCAAGGCGGCACACTCGGCGATCACCGCAAGCACTGGTTCCGTGCGAAATTCTTCCAGCAGTATCGGCTGTTCTATCGGTTCAACAGCGATGCGAAGGTCATCGTGGTGGCCTGGGTGAACGACGACAAGACCCTGCGCGCCTACGGCAGCAAGACGGATGCCTATGCGACGTTCAAAGGGATGTTGGAAGATGGCAATCCACCTGACAATTTTGACGCGCTCTTGAAAGAAGCAGCGGCGGCGAACAAGCGGTTCGAGACGTCCCTTGAAGCGGCGCCCGATCGGTAAGTGGGGTCGAATGCCCGAGGGGCGGAATCCCACGCTAAGGCTGCCAGTGAGTGGGCATTATGCGTTTCAATCGCCGTCATACTTGGGCCAAGTGAAATAGGCGACATTGGTGTGTCATATGGCTGGTACGATGAAATTCTCAGAAGTCCCTCCCTATCCGTACACCTGCCGTTCGCTGCATCGTGTGCGAACTGGTAAGATGCGGGACAAAGCGCTAATTCGCTGCAGTTACTCGAACGGCCGCTTCACGGTGAATCTAAATTCGTTCGGCAAAGCGCCTGATGCGTTGCACCAGGCGCCTCTTGTTCCTGTCACATCTCGTTACTTGATGGCGAGGATGTCGAAGTTGTGGACGTTAGCGACCACACCGTCGTCCCACCCGCCAGCGACCAACTCAGCTGCCCGTTCGTTCAGCAGCCCGGCGACTTGACCGGCAAAGTGTGCTTCACGGCCAGCATTGTTGGTGAAGATGTCGAAGATTGCGAAGGATGTTTCGTCAATCTGCAGCGCCGCCCAGAACAATGTGCCGGGTTCGGTTTCTCCGACGATGGGACCAGCTGCGGTCAGCAAGGCTGCCAATTCCGGCCCTCTGCCGGGTGCTGCTTCGAGCGTGATGTACGTGGCTGTCGTGGCCGAGTAGAGATCAACCGGTTCCCTCACCGACAGGACATCGGAATTGTTGATATTCGCGACAACACCATCGTCCCAGCCCCCGGCGACCAGCGCGTCGGCATTTTGGTTCAAAGCCGCGGCCACAGCGCCGGAGAAATGCGCATTGCGCGCTTCTTCATCCACGAAGATATCAAAGATCGCGAGCGTATCGTCGTCTTGTAAGGCAAACCAAAGCACGGTGCCTGGTTCGGTGTCCGCGACAATCGGGGCGGCTCCGGCCAGAAATTCGGCGAATGCTTCGGTCTGGCCTTCAGCGGCGGGCATGGCGATGTAGCTGGCAGTGTGATTTTCCATTGGGGTTTCCTGTGCGGCTGCAGATGTCGTGATCAAGGCCAAAGCGGCGAGTGTCTTGAGAATTTGGGCTTTCATGGTCGCCTCCTGATTGATAGGTTGTTGTGTTTGGTTTCGATGCACCCTTTTCTCATGCCGAATGCCTCAGGCACCAATCCCGAACTTCTATTCTTTGATAGACATGTGCTATGGTGAACCTCATGGCGGAAAGTGACGGAGACTGTGGCAGTGGAGATGAACCAGATCAGGTATTTTTTGGCTGTCTGCCAGCATCGCAACTTCACCCATGCCGCCAGTGCCTCAAATGTTTCCCAACCGTCCTTGACGACCGCGATCAAGAAACTTGAACACGAGCTCGGGGGTGATCTGTTTGTCAGGGACCGCGCGGGATGCAGGTTGACGGCACTCGGAAAGCTAATGCAGCCAAGGCTACAGAAAGCGCATGACGAAACGCAGGCAGCTAAGGCAGAAGCCGTCCGCCACACGCGACTAGAGCGGGTTCCTATTTCTGTCGGTGTTGGCGAAACGATTGGTCACAACCGGATTTCAGCCGCCGTGGAACGCTTCCGTACACGATTGCCGCAGGCCGAAATAGAGTTGATCGTGGCGTCTACCTCCAAGCTTCTGGCCGGATTGCGAGAGGGTGAATTTGACGTCGTTGTCACAGCGGCAACTGTCAGTGAAAACCTCTATCGAATAGACCAGCTCTATGACGAGGCCTATAAGGTTGTGGTGTCCAAGTCGCACCCGTTGTCTGGACGAAACGCTATTTCTCTTTCGACACTCGCTGAAACTGACATGCTCGATCGACCCAATTGCGAAATGCGCGATGCGTTGCATCGGGCATGTGCAGACCAAGGTCACGAACTCTACGCGGCCTATCGGTCAAATCGCGTGGATTGGTTAGTCGAACTCGCGCGGCAGGGATTAGGCGCGGTGATTTTGCCAACCACGGCAATTCCAGCAGATAGGGACCTCGTTTCGATACTCATCGACGGCCTTGAAATTTCGCGAACTGTTTCTGCTCTTCGTTATCGGCACCAAACGACGAGACCAGAGACAAATGATCTGATCCGTGAGATTGCGCGTGTGTAGGCGTAGTCTCATTGATGGCCGACATTCGCGCATAGTGCAGTAACTGGTACTTTCGGCTCGTTTGAGACCTTCGCGGCATCCCGCCCCAACGTCGGCAATGGTGTGAAGGGGCGTCTGTGCGCAGATGTTTTGGTCATCCCCATAATGTAGAGATCTCAAGAGTCTTATCGTCCGGGAAGTTTTGCTGTAACGTTCGATCATCGCGTGAACGGGGAATCCGAGTTGAAACAGCCTTCAGACCGCAAACAGGCTTGCGACAAAGTCAATCTGTCCAAGGTCCATTCTCCCTACCGCCGATCTCGGGTCGCTCTGAGCGTTGCAGCTATGCCGAGAGACCTAGGCGAGCTTCTGGATAGGCGCCTCGAGGACCATCGCCGTGACCGGTGAGATGACGTCCCATGATGCCTGGTTTCGGTCCAAGGTGAAGGAGGCACTGAATGACCAGCAGGCCGCGACACCGCATTCCAACGTGATGAACCTTGTGCAGGCGGTGATTGATGAGAAGCGCCGCCAACAGTCTTGAACAGTGCGTTCTGTTCTTACCTGGTACCTTCGTGCGTTTCGGGGTGTTTTGGTGGGTTGCCGCCGCTTCTTCTGTCAAAAAATTGTTTGCCGATCGGCTGCGTGACTTAGCCTTTGATTCCGACAAGGGCGGGTCGCGCTCGTGATCTGAAATTCTGCACTCACTCTCGTTGCCCAACCTCCGTCATAGCTTTCGGCGGAAACCCCAAAAAGTGTAGAGCGGGCTTTTTGTCCTTTGGAACTCAGACCCTGTTCCAAAGGAAAATCCCCATGGCCAAGCCCAAGACGGCGAACCCGACTTTTTCAATCTCCGACGCTGCTCTCATCTCTGCCCTCGCGCAGATCGGCCAGGAGGTCGACCACCAACCCCTGCGCAGTTCAGCGCTCGCGCGCATCATGCGCGAGACGTTTCATGGCAGCGATGCTGGCGGCGTCTGGGAGTGGCGCATGGCCTACGACCTGAAGCAGGCCGCCGCCATCCAGGTGCTGCTGCGTGGGGACGGCGCGGCATGTGACATCGCCACCGCAAAGCTGCTTGCCTCGCGGCTGCTGACGGAAACGCGACGGTCAGAGCAGCAGATCCGGCTGCAGCAGTTTTCCACGCCGTTGCCTTTCGCGGCAATGGCCGTGCGGGCGGCAGCCATTCGCAAGGGCGAGACCGTTCTGGAGCCCTCGGCTGGCACCGGCGCCTTGGCCGCTTTCGCCGCCCGGGCCGGTGCCACGCTTTTGCTCAATGAAATCGACCCCTTTCGCCAGAGCCTATTGCGCGCGGTCTTTGGCGGCGATGTGACGGGCCATGACGGTGAGCATATTGACGATCTGCTGCAGACGCCGGTTCTGCCCGACGTCGTGGTGATGAATCCGCCCTTCGCTTCCTCGGTCGATCGCTCGCGAGACAAGCACATCGCCGCCAAGCATCTCATTGCGGCAGCGAAGCGTCTCGCGCCCGGTGGGCGGCTGGTGGCGATCATGCCGCCAGGATTCACGCCCGAACGCGATACCGCGCATTGGTCCCGCGCCTGCGGTCTCCTGACGCCGCGCTTGGCGCTGACGATGCCGGGACAGGTCTATCGCAAACTCGGCACCTCTGTGGAAACCCAGCTCATGGTCTTCGACAAGGTGCAGGAAGACGGCGAGATGATCCGCGCCAGTGTTCGGGACTTGGATGAAGCCCTTCCTTTTGTCGACGCCGTGGCCGCAACCCGGCCCGAGATGCGCCCCGTACAAAGGGCAGTGGCGATCCCTCACGGGCGACCGACCGTTCCATCCTCTGCCCCGCGTAAGACCGCCGCTGCGCCTGTCGCCGCCTCCAAACCTCAGGCGAATGCCGTTGTCCAGCTCAGTATCAAAAGCCTTGAGGCTCCGCGCGACAACACGCCTGTCTCGGACATCTATGCGCGTTACCGCCCTCAGCGCATCGAGATCGCGGACGCGCAGGAACATCCCACGCCGCTCGTCGAGAGCATCGCCATGGCCTCTGTCGCGCCACCCGAACCTTCGGGTGCCGCCGGTTCGGAATTGCGTCTGCCCGCACGATTGATCAAGGAGGGACATCTCTCCGAGGCACAGCTCGAGACCATCATCATGGCCAATGATGCCCATGGGCGTAACCTGCCAGGACGGTTCACCATCGATGACGATCAGACCAAGCTGACGCGCGCCGACGATGACCCCGACGCACGGGCCTATCGCCTCGGCTATTTCCTCGGCGACGGCACCGGCTGCGGCAAGGGCCGCGAATGCGCGGGGCTCATCCTCGTGAACTGGCTGGCCGGGCGCAGAAAGGCGATCTGGGTCTCCAAATCCGCCACGCTGATCGAGGACGCGATCCGCGACTGGATCGATCTTGGCGGCTCGCCCGCCGACATCCAGCCGCTCTCCAAATGGAAACCTGACCAGCCCATCCCGATGGGCGACGGCATCCTGTTCGTGACCTACGCCACGCTGCGCTCGGCGGGCAAATGCGGCACCACGCGGCTGAGCCAGATCCTTGACTGGATGGGCGAGGATTTCGACGGTGTCCTCGCTTTTGATGAGGCCCATGCCATGCAGAACGCGGCGGGGTCCGAGCAGGGCAGGGGCGTCAAACCCTCCCAGCAGGGCCTTGCGGGCCTCCGGCTGCAACTGGCAGCACCCCGCGCTCGCGTCTTCTACATCTCGGCCACGGGTGCCACGAGCGTGCACAACCTAGCCTATGCCGCGCGGCTGGGGCTCTGGGGGCAGGGCCCCGAATACCCCTTCCCAAGCCGCGAGAGCTTCGTTTCTGCGATGGAAGCCGGCGGTGTCGCTGCCATGGAGGTGGTCGCGCGCGATCTCAAGACGCTCGGGCTCTACACGGCCCGCGCCCTCAGCTTCGACGGCGTGGAGTATGACGTGCTCGAACACGCGCTCACCCCGGCCCAGATCGAGATCTACGACGCCTATGCGGGTGCGTTTCGCACCATCCACCACAATCTCGAAGCCGCGCTGACGGCGACCGGCGTCAACGACGCCTCTGGCGAGACCAATGCCTCGGCCGCACGCGCCTCGGCCAAGTCCCGCTTCGAGAGCACGAAACAGCGCTTCTTCAACCATCTCCTGATGGGGATGAAAGCCCCAAGCATTATCCGCGCCATCGAGGACGACCTGGCAACGGGCCACGCGTGCGTCATCCAGGTGGTCTCGACAGGCGAAAGCCTGTTGAAGCGGCGGCTTGAGACGATGGACGCAGAAGATGAGCTCGTCGAGGGGGCCTTGACGCCGCGCGACTACGTCTTATCCAAAGCTTTGGATAACACGTAATATGCCGCGTCACCGTTATGCGGAGTTTTGGGTTTCAAGCTGTTGTTATGACGATTCATTTTTGGGTTTCCGCTTTGGATAATCATGATGCCTCTGCTCTTAACCGCAGAAGGACATCCCCCATGAACTCCCCCTCGAACTCTCCGCTCGGCGGTCCCGCCGACGAGCGGCCGGACCTGCTTACGCTTGTCGCTTTCGCGCTTTATGCTGGACTGGGCGGAAAGGTTTGGGTGGAAATCGCAAGTGGCGGACAGAAGCGACATTGAGGCGGAGTTGGCGCGGGTTCGAGCCCGTCTGGCCGATCTGGATGTCGAACGAGCGCAGCTTCAGCGTGAAGTTGCAGCGCTTGAGGCTCGCCTTGCTGCAGAGCACGTGCCGGCAGTGAGACAACCCTCATTCGAGAACGCCCCGGTTACGAATGCTTCACCGTCGCACCAAAAGGTCGAGCTGTTCCGCCGCCTGTTCGCCGGTCGGCCTGACGTGTTCCCAGTGCGGTGGGAAAACAGAAAAACTGACCGCTCGGGGTATTCGCCCTCCTGCGCCAACGAGTGGGTGAAGGGGATTTGTGGCAAGCCAAAGGTCAAATGCGGCCAGTGTCCCCATCAGAAGTTTATCCCGCCGGATGAAGGTGTCATTGAGAGACACCTGCGCGGCGACGATGGTCGGGGCGGGGATTTTGTCGCCGGCGTCTATCCGCTCCTGCTCGGTGACACATGCTGGTTCCTGGCGGCGGATTTTGACAAGGCATCCTGGGCGGAGGACGCCAACGCGCTGCTCGAAACCTGCCGAGTGAAGGGAGTGCCCGCAGCGTTGGAACGGTCGAGGTCGGGCAACGGGGGGCATGTCTGGATATTCTTCTCCGAACCGGTCTCGGCCCGTCTGGCGCGCCAGCTTGGATCGGTCCTGATCACGGAAACGATGGAACGGCGGCCAGAAATCGGCTTTGCTTCCTATGACCGGTTGTTTCCAAATCAGGATATCATGCCGCTCGGCGGCTTCGGCAACCTGATCGCACTGCCGCTTCAGAACACAGCGCGCAAAGCTGAAAACAGCGTCTTTGTCGATGCTAGCCTGCGGCCATATGACGATCAGTGGGCCTATTTGTCTTCCTTGCCGCGATTGTCGGCGGCAGCAGTGACCCAGCTCGTCGAAGCCGCCGAGCTTTCCGGGCGAGTGCTGGGTGTGCGCATGCCGGTAGAAGATGAGCAGGCGGACGAACCGTGGAAAATGCCTCCGTCACGCCGCAGTACGCCGCGACGCCTCGATGTACCTGTTCCGACAACCATCAAGGTGACGGTCGCAGACCAAATCTATATCGACCGTTCGGACTTACCTTCGGCCATGATTGCGCAATTGGTGCGGTTGGCGGCGTTCCAGAATCCCGAATTCTATCGCGCGCAGGCCATGCGACTGCCAACATTCGGCAAGCCACGCATCGTGTCCTGCGCCGAACTGCATCCCCGACACGTTGCCCTGCCCCGCGGTAGCTTCGACGAAGCGATCAGATTCCTGTCTGATCACGGTGCGACAGCCGATCTGGACGATTTGCGTGTAGACGGAGCTCGTTTGCCGGAGACGGTCTGCTTCGATGGCCAACTTCGCCAGCAGCAATCACGAGCGTTTGACGCATTGGCCGAACACGATACCGGCGTGCTTGCCGCCACGACTGCATTCGGCAAGACAGTGGTAGCCTCGGCACTGATTGCGCACCGCGCTCGCAATACGCTGGTCTTGGTTCACCGCCGGGAATTGCTGAACCAATGGGTCGAACGGCTTGGCTCATTTTTGCAGATCGATCCCAAGCTGATAGGCACCATCGGCGCCGGAAAACGCAAACTCACCGGTGTGATCGATGTAGCGTTGATTCAGAGTCTGGTTCGGAAGGGCGAAGTTGACGATATCGTTGCCGATTATGGCCATCTTGTCGTCGATGAATGCCATCACCTGTCCGCTGCGAGCTTTGAGCTTGTCGCCCGCAGATCGAAAGCGCGCTATGTCGCCGGGTTGTCGGCGACGGTCGCTCGAAAGGACGGACATCATCCGATCATCTTCATGCAATGTGGCCCGGTGCGCCATCAGGTGAGCGCCAAATCGCAGGCAGCCGAAAGCGGACTGCGCCATCGAGCGCGGGAACGTCACACGAGATTCCGGCTGCCAGAACCCCTCGCCATGGCCGAGCGCCCGTCAATGCCCGCGATCTATGCCGCTCTGGCGGAGGACGAGGCCCGAAACGATCTGATCTTCGACGACGTGCTGAAATCATTGGAGGCCAAACGCTCACCGATCATACTAACCGAGCGGAAGGATCACCTCGAGCACCTTCATCAGCGGTTCTCCCGATTTGCGAAGAACATCGTCGTGCTCCGTGGCGGCATGTCCGCAAAGGACCGGAAGGCCGCGCATGCGGCGCTGAATGTGGATGACGATGAGGAACGGCTGATCCTCGCGACAGGGCGCTATATCGGCGAAGGCTTCGATGACGCGCGGCTCGACACCCTGTTCCTGACGATGCCGATCGCATGGAAGGGAACGCTGGCGCAATATGTCGGCAGGTTGCACCGCCGACATGACGACAAGAAGGACGTGTTGGTGGTCGACTATGTAGACAGTTCGGTCCCGGTCCTCGCCAGAATGGCGGCCAAAAGAAGAACCGGTTACCGGGCTCTCGGCTATGTGATGGAATAGCGCCCCACAGAGGGCGGGACGCCATTTTACCGCAAAGGTCAAGCACGTTGCGCGGCGACGGCTAGGATCTGCATCAGCTTGTCCGACGGCTCCCGGAACTTGCCTGGTTGGATCAGAGGTGCGTGGTGCGCCTCCAGAAGCGCTAGCTTCTCGGTCGGGTCCGCGCGCAGATACATCTCGGTCGTCTGGATGCTGGCATGGCCAAGCCAGAGCGCGACCTTGCGGATATCACCGGTGGCCTGAAGCGTGTGCATGGCGCAGCTGTGCCGCAACACATGCGGAGTGACCTGCTTTGCGGCAATCGATGGCGTCGAGCGCTCGGCTGTCGCCACATGTTGCCTTAGCCGATATGCAAATCCGTCCCGCGTCATTCGGCGCCCATCACGGTTCAGGAACAGTTCCGGGCCTACTCGACCGGGCCTGACGGCCAACCACGCGCGAATGGCACATTGAGTCTCCTTCCAGAGCGGCAGCACACGCTCCCGGCGCCCCTTGCCCAATATCCGTACGTTGGAAAACGACCCGTCGGGAAAATCGTCCATCCGCACAGCCAGAAGTTCGGACGCTCTCAACCCTGCGGCATAGGTCAGATGCAGCATGGCGCGGTCCCGCAATCCGCCTGGCGTGTGGCGGTTCGGCGCGGCAAGCAAGGCGCGGACTTCTTCCTTTGTAAGATAATCGATCAGCTTGGCGTCTGTTCGCTTGGTCGGCATGGCCCGGATCATCATCGCCTGCTCAAGGCAGGCCGGTTGGCGATGTTCGACGAAACGGAAAAACGATTTAATCGCCGCCAGTCGCGCATTGCGGGACCGGACGGAATTGGCGCGTCCTTCTTCGATATGTTCGAGGAACGCCCTGATCGTCTGAATGTCCAGGTCTTCAATGAAAAGTTCCGATGGGGTTCGCTTGACCCGCCCTGTGACAAACCGCAGCAAGAGGGTGAACGCACAGGCATAGGCTGCGATGGTATGTCGGCTTGCGCCGCATTCATGGGGAAGATGGGTTTGCAGGAAGGCTGAAAGGTCGGGGGCGAGCGGGGTCATGCCGCACCTCCGATCCAGGTCTCCTCGGCGGTTGCCGCAATCATCTTCAGAAGAACCGGCGTAGCCTCAAGGTACCAGTAGGTGTTGGCAATATCGACATGGCCGAGGTAGGTGCTCAGAGCCTTCATGTGCCGCAACACTGCCTGCGGGTTGTTCCCACAGGCCTCAAGGGATCGCACGGCGAAGGTGTGGCGCAGATCGTGAAGCCGGGGGCCGGGCCCTGTCGGATTGCGGTACCCAAGCTTCCGGACGATCCGAACGAAGACCACATGGGCCCGTGTTTTTGTCGGGGCATGACCATGACCAAGAACGAAGAGATCGTCGTTCGCGTTACGCACGGCCGCGCGGGCTTCGAGATATCGTTCCAGCGCGGCACGGGTCGAAAAATGTATTGGCACGAGACGACTCTTGCCAAACTTGCCGCTCCGGACCATGAGGCCCTCCGCCGTAAGATCGTCGCACTGAAGGGACAATGCCTCCGAAATCCGCAAGCCCGTCGAAGCGAGCAGCCCGAACAGGTTATGATAAGTCAGCGGGCTGATCGGTGTCAGGCCGGGCACCAGAAGCGCTTCATGCATGATCCGACTGATTTGGTCCCGCGTCAGAATATGGGGAGCGGGCCGCCTCCGTCGTGACCGACCCAGCAGCCCCATCGCAGGTATCTCGTGCCGTGAATCTTCCGCGTGCAGGAACACCGCAAATGCGCGGGCGCGATCAAACCGCGCCTGCGCAGCATAAGGCGTCGCGGCGCCGCCGGCCCATTCCAGTATCAGCGCTGCCGTCAGATGCGTGATGGATCGCTCCGCAGCGAAATCCGCGAAGGCGCGCAAGGATGTCTCCTGTGCGGCGAACTTCTTTCCGAGTGTGCGGTTGAGTTGGACGAAGCGGTCTACATGGTGATGTATCATGACGCGTCTCCCGGCCACGGCTGAGCCACTTCTTCCAGCATCCCAACATCGACCTTAGCGTAGATCGCGGTCGTATCGCGCGAGGTGTGGCGCAGCGCTGCACCGATCAGGTCAAGGTCCGCACCGCCACGCAGCCAGGCGGAGGCCAGTGAATGACGAAAGACATGCGAACCAGTCGGCAAGTCGGTAAAACCTCCCCGGCTCAGGACGCGGGAAACGATCCCGGCGATCTCGGCAGAGGATCGCAGCGGGGTGAAAGGAGCCTGGACTCGGAGAAAGACCCTGTTCGACGCGACCACTGGACGCGCATCTTCGATATAGACCAGCAGCGCATCGCCTACATCCTGCGGCAGCGGCATCATAACGCCACGCCTGCCCTTGCCGTGCAATCGCAACCGACTCGTGCGCCAGTCGATATCTGACAGGTGCAACTGCCAGATGTCTCCCGCGCGCAAGGCCAACCGGGCGAGGAGGAGAAGTATTGCGCGGTCTCGGATCTCAACCGGCGTATCGGTGCGACAGGAGGCAAGGATCTCTTCGATCTTCGCCGTGGGGATCGTGCGGGGGACTGTAGAAAGCTTGCGCCGAACAGCAGATGGCACCGCATGCAGAAGCGACGGGGCGCATGCGCCTTGGACGATCGTAAAGCGCAGGAAGGCTCGCAACACGGTGACCGTCTTGCGCACAGATGATTGGGACCGTTCTTCACCTTGATCCAATATGATCGAACGGATGGCCGCCGCATCGTAATCCTCCGGCGTTGCCCCCAGGCTGTCCAGCCAGCGGCCCACTTCGTTCAAATAGCGCCGTACGGTCTCGGGTGCCACCCCGCGCTCGCGGCGCAACCATTCCGAAAAGCTGATCAGACGCGGGTCTTCTGCGGAGACGTCGTCAGGTGCTTGGGGCGGGAGCAGACCTTCGTCGATCAGGTGCCGGACAAGCGCATGGGCACCTCGCTTACGGTTCTTATAGTGAGACGCCAGAACCCTGTTGCCATGCTTGGTCATCTCCCCGCATCGGCATTCGTGCCACGCGAACTGATCGATGGTTCCTTCACCGATTGCGGTCAACGGGACTCGCTGTTGTAGGACCCATTCAGCAAAATGGGCGGCATGGCTGAGCAATGATGCGCGCGATACCTCGCTGTAGCCAGCGCTCTCGAGCTTCTTGGCAAAGGCCTCCAGGTGCTGTCTTAGCCGGGCAGTGTCATTTGGGATCGCAACTATGCCGGTGTCTTCGAGATATCGAAAAAACCGGCGAGTATAGGTGGCATACATCGGGCTCCGCAACTGATTGGGGCTGTAGCGACCGCAGCGGCAGTGGTGACGAAGAAAACTGTCTACAACCGACGCGTCGAGGTCACGGACAGAGACTTTCCGTGCCTGCGCCCACTTCAGAAAATGGCGGGCTGCGCTCAGCGCACCCTGGGAAAGCCCGGGATTGTCGGCGTGGTACGTGTCGACCAGAGCGAGGTTGTCAGCGCGGTCGCGCGCACGGCGTTGAGAGTTCGAGGGGGAGTTCATGAGGGGATGTCCTTCTGCGGTTGAGAGCAGAGGCATCATGATTATCCAAAGCGGAAACCCAAAAATGAATCGTCATAACAACAGCTTGAAACCCAAAACTCCGCATAACGGTGACGCGGCATATTATGTTCTGGGCTATCTCGAACAAGCCTTCCCAATCCATGCACAAAAGCTCGTGGAGATCGACGGTAACATGGTCGCGGAACCCTTGCGGGATGAGACCGGCGCGCTGGTCGTCTCGCGCGAGGCGCTCGCTCTGCGTGACGCGGCCATGATGGAGTTGATGACGCTGGCCCCGATCCCCTCGGCGCTCGACCAGATCCTCTGGGCCTTTGGCGACGAGGCCGTCGCTGAAGTCACGGGCCGGTCCATCCGGCCCCTCAAGGCCGAGGATGGCCACCTCTTCATCGAGAAACGCGCCGCCAGCAGCAATTCGTCTGAGACCCAAGCCTTCATGGACGGCGAGAAGGATATCCTGATCTTCTCCGACGCGGGCGGTACGGGCCGGTCCTATCACGCGGCGCAAACGGCGAAGAACCAGAAACGGCGGCGGCACTATCTTCTGGAGCCCGGCTGGCGCGCGGATGCGGCCATCCAGGGGCTGGGCCGCACGCATCGCTCTGCCCAGGTCAGCGCGCCGTTCTTCCGTGTCTGCACCTCCGATGTGCATGGCGAGAAACGCTTCACGTCGACGATTGCCAAACGCCTCGACCAGCTGGGGGCCTTGACCAAGGGTCAGCGCGAGACCGGCTCGCAGGGCATGTTCCGCGAGGAGGACAATCTCGAAAGCCCGATCGCACGGGCGGCGCTGCGTGGGTATTTCGCCGATCTTGCCGCCGGACGCGCTGAGGCGATGAGCTACGAGAGCTTCACCGACTGGACGGCCCTGCGGCTGATCGACAAGGACTGGGTGCTCCTTGAGGAGCTTCCCCCGATCCAGCGGTTTCTGAACCGGGTTCTGGCCCTTCCCATCCACATGCAGAACGCGCTCTTTGCCGAGTTCATGCGCCGGATCGCTGATCAGTCTGAGCGCGCGCGCGCGGCCGGCACGCTCGATCTCGGCGTGGAAACTCTGCGTGGCGAAAAGATCGAACAGGTATCCACAGAGGATCTCTGGACCTGCCCGAAATCCGGCGCCGTGACGCGGATCATTGGACTTGAAGTCACCGACCCGGTCCATGTGCTTTCGGCGGATGACGCCCTGTCGCGCAATTTCGATAAGCTGCCGATGGTCAACCGCGCGTCGGGTCGCGCGGCGCTCATCTCGGCGCGGCCAATGCAGATGTATGACGAGGACACTGTCACGCTGATGCGCAAGGCGGTGCGGCCAAACGGGTCGAGCTATCTCGAAGAGGCACGGTTTGAGTCCTCGGCTTGGGAAGAGATCGGCAAGCCTGAGTTTGCAAGGCTTTGGGATGAAGAGGCCGCGTCCCTGCCGAAAACCACCACGACCAAGCTCTACCTGCTGACCGGGCTGCTGTTGCCGATCTGGAAGGACATTCCGACCACGAATGAACGCATCTACAGGGTCACGCCTGACGGGGCGACGGCCATGATCGGGCGCACGTTGAGCGAAGAAGGGGCGGCCGCGCTCCGCGCCCGCTTCCTTGTCTCCAACCCGCAAACGCCACAGGAGATGTTGACCGCCGCCCTCGGCACCACCGCACCTGTTGATCTGGGCCGGGGTCTGACCCTGACCCGTCGCCGGGTCGCAGGCGAGATGCGCCTTGAGTTGTGCGGCGTTGACAGGGGCATGATTGATGGCCTCAAGGCCCTCGGCTGCTTCACCGAGATCATCGCCTTCCAGCTACGGGTGTTCCTGCCGCATGGGGACGGGATCGACACGGGAAGCATTCTGGCCCGGATCGTGGGGCAGGAAGTCGCCATGACGTCAGAACAAGCCGCCTGAAAAGTCAAAGCGGGCTTCCGGTCGGGCGGCGTGGATCGGGATTTGGCCGATCTGCGCTTTCCGGGCGCGCGCTGACCAATGCCAGGCCCGGCCCCCCAAATTCAGATAAGAGGACAGACCCATGACCAATCCCCAGATCGACTATGCCGCAATGGCGGCTCAGTGGCGTGCAGAGCGCGAAACCACTCTGAAGGCATCCCGAGCGGAGCTGCTTGCGCAACTACGCGCGCTTGGCATCAGCGAGGTCACCGCCGAATACGAAGGCTATGGCGATTCCGGCAATGTCGAGGATGTGACGGTGCAGCCTGCAGAGGTCCAACTGCCGGAGCCGCTTGCCACCGAGGTGGGCGACTTCGCCTGGTCGCTCGCCTATCACCATCACCCGGGGTTCGAAAACAACGAGGGCGGCTACGGCACGCTGACCTGGGACATAGCAGCCGACAGCATCACGCTCGATCATGCGGACCGCTACGTTGAATGCTCGCATAGCTATGACGAGGGGCTGTGAGATGGCGCATCCGCTTCATCATGCCGAAAGCTCGGCCCGGAAATTCGGCGGGGTGCCGTCTGACTATCAGGCTGTGCACGATTGGTTTGACGCCTCGAAAGAGCATCTCGCGCTCTTCACGCACCGAGCCATGCGCCACCACGCTCAAGGCCTGTTCGAGGCCGAACGTGTCTTCGGCCTGACCCTGACCAATAGCGCAGGTCGAGAGATCCCCGTGCGCTGGATCGGCGAGCAGCATGTCCGCGAAGACTGTCAGGGACGCATTCCGAGCATGGCGGACTGGCTTCGACGGATCCAGCCTGAGCCATGGATGGCAAATGGCCACATCGACCGGCATGTCGGCAATGAGCCCTGCGGCGACCCAAGGGTTGCCTGGGCCTCCGAGGTCGCCGCCGGAAGAACGGTTCTTGGCCTGAAGGATTGGATGGCGGCGCGCGCGACGCAAGCCACGCAAAGCGCCTGACAGCTCTTGGCCGTTTGCCAAACGAATACTGCATGGAAGCCCGGTTGGAAGATCGGGCTTCTTGCGTCGTTTCCCCACCATTCTTCTTGAGGAGGATCGCATGACACTCGAAGACATCAAGGCGGCCGTCGATGCCGGCCAGACCGTGCATTGGGCCAATACCGGCTACGTTGTCCACAAGGACCGGCTTGGGCAGTACCTGATCACCTATGTGCCGAACGGCAGCTGCATCGGTCTGACCGACCGGAGCGGGCACCGGTTGAACGGCAAAGAAGCGGAGTTCTTCATCGCGCGATCGGAGGACGGCGCGGAAAATCCGGGCAGCCAATCAAGACCAGACGGGCAGGAGGGGGGCGTAGCATCCGGAGGCGCGGGGGCACTCCCACTCGGACGGCAGATCTGACCCGTGGGCGGGACTGAAAGGAAAGCAGGCTTTCTGATTTGTGATCCCTCAAGGGGTCGAGAAAGCAATCCCGGATGCGTTGGCAAAAACGTCAGGCACCGGCCAATCCAAAAGGAACCATCCCATGTTCGCAGGAACCCTTACCCGCAATGTCGAGACCGCAGCCGCCGAATACACCGGCATGATCCATTCGACGCGCTTTGACATCGCCATCCAGCTCGAGGCACGGGCCAAGATGTCCGAACGCAGCCCGGATTACGACGTGACGGCGGTCAACAAGTCTGGCCGCAAGGTGCGCATCGGTACGGCCTGGAACGAGACCGGCACGACCAGCGGCAATCCCTACATCTCGATGCAGATCGATGTCGGTTTGGGCCCGTTCCGCGTCAATGCCGTGCAGACGAAGGAAGCGCGCACAGCCCAGAGCGGCGAATTCGAGATCATCCCGCTGGTCTCGAACGGCCTGATGAAATCCGGCTCGATCTCGGGCGAGCTCACCGCCATGGACGCCGACAACGCCTTCACCGGCTACATCGCCAACATGATGTTCGATCTGGAGTTCATGCTGATCGAGAACAGCTACAAGACCGAGGAGACCCACCCCGATTACCGCATCGAAGTCAGCTCGCCCCGGGGCACGCCGATCCGCGTCGGCTCGGCCTGGATGGCCAAGAGCAGCCGCACGGGCAATGACTACCTGTCGCTGCTGATCAACACGCCTGATGGCGACCTGCGTGTCAACGCCGTCCAGAACGAAGAACAGCGCGGTGGCCAGACTTTCTCGATCATTCCGTTCATCGACAGCGGTGATCAAGCGCACGATGCGGGCGCGGGGCTGTCGCTGGTCGCGTGACCTTGGTACGAGGCTTGAACATCTGAGTTGCAAGGGGAGCCGTGGTACCACGGCTCCCCTTTTCCTGCGTTCAAGAGGTACTAGTGAAAATCCCGGCTCGGAAACAGCTTCTTGGCCTGCTCACGCGGATGCCGGGCGGTTGATCCGCCGCCACTACTTGCGGGTTGGTGCGCTGCCTCAGCCTGACGATCACCTGCGTCGGTGGCCGGCCGCCCGAGGCTTGAGAGCATCGGCGAGATGTCTTCGATCCGCTCGGCAATCACATGAACGACCTGCCCCTCGCGTTCAATCCTGCCGGTGACCCGTAGCAGACGCCCTGCGATCACCGCCTTGCGGAAGGCCTCGTAAACCCGGCTCCAGACCACCACGTTGGACACGCCGGTCTCATCCTCCAGCGTCAGAAAGATGACACCAGACGCGGTACCCGGCCGTTGCCGCGTGATCACGAGACCCGTTACGGTGACCCGTCCGGTCGCCCGGTCCAGCCGTTCATGCGGCAGGCTTTCCGGCAGGCGCGGTCGGAGCAGTTCCATAGGATGGGCGCGCAGAGAAAGCCGCAGTGCCAGGTAGTCCTCAATCACCTCCTGGCCCAGCGTCATCGCCGGCAGCGCAACCTCCGGTTCCGCCCCGCCTTCACCATCGGCCCCGAAAAGGGGCAGGGGATTTGGCCCTCGCAATGCCCGGGCGGCCCATAGCGCATCGCGCCGATTGAGACCGAGCGAGGCGAAGGCATCCCCTTCTGCCAACCGTTCCAGTGCATCGGGCCTGACCCCGGCCCGGCGCCAGAGGCCCTCAACATCGGGGTAGCCATTGCCGCGGGCGGCCTCAATCCAGTTCGCATCCTCCTCCCGCATCCCCTTGATCTGCCGAAACCCGAGCCGCAGCGCCAGCGCCCCGTCACCGCGCGGCTCCAGGGTGCAGTCCCAGGCCGAATGATTGACCGAGATGGCCCGGATCTCGACGCCATGCTCACGCGCGTCGCGAACCAGCTGAGCCGGGGCGTAGAAGCCCATCGGCTGGCTGTTCAGCAGGGCGCAGGTGAACACGGCCGGATGGTGCCGCTTCAGCCAGGCCGAGATATAGACCAGCCGCGCGAAACTCGCCGCATGGCTTTCGGGGAAGCCATAGCTGCCGAAGCCTTCGATCTGGGCGAAGCAACGTTCTGCGAACCCCGCCTCATAGCTGCGGGCCAACATGCCCGATATGAACCGTTCGCGGAACGCGCCGATCGTGCCCATCCGCTTGAAGGTTGCGAGCGACCGGCGCAGCCGGTCGGCCTCGGCCGCCGAAAAGCCGGCCGCGACCACCGCGATCTGCATGGCCTGCTCCTGGAAGAGGGGGACACCATAGGTCCGGCCTAGTACTTCCATCATGGCAGGACCGAGGTCTTCGACCTTCTCCTTGCCCTGACGGCGGTTGATGAAGGGATGAACCATGCCGCCCTGGATCGGACCGGGGCGGACGATCGCGACCTCGCAGACCAGATCGTAGAATTTTCGCGGCTGCATGCGCGGCAAGAAGTTCAGCTGTGCCCGGCTCTCGACCTGGAAGACCCCGACCGCATCCGCCTTGCAGAGCATGTCATAGACCACCGGGTCCTCAGGCGGCACATTGGCGAGGGTCAGCTGCAGGTGACGGTGATCGTCCAGCAGCCCGAAGGCCTTCCGGATGCAAGTCAACATGCCGAGCGCCAACACATCGACCTTCAGGAGCCCAAGCGCGTCGATATCGTCCTTGTCCCATTCGATGACCGTGCGATCTTCCATTGCCGCGTTCTCGATGGGGCAGAGCTCGTCGAGTCGGCCATGGGTGATGACAAAGCCGCCGACATGTTGGCTCAGATGCCGGGGAAACCCGATGATCTCACCGATCAGTTTCGCCGCCAGCGCCACGCGCCCGTCTGCCGGATCGATTCCGGCGTCGCGCATCCGATCTTCTCCTGGTGCGCTGGACGACCAGCCCCAGATCTGCCCCGACAGCCGGGCGACTACGTCCTGGCTCAGTCCCATCACCTTGCCGACCTCGCGGATCGCGGCGCGTGAACGGAAATGGATCACGGTCGCAGTCAGCCCGGCGCGATGCCGGCCATATTGCTCGTAGATCCATTGGATCACTTCCTCGCGCCGCTCGTGCTCGAAATCCACGTCGATATCAGGCGGCTCACCGCGTTCCTTCGAGATGAAGCGTTCGAAGATCAGGGTGATGCTCTCGGGGGGCACTTCGGTGACGCCGAGCAGGTAGCAGACGACCGAGTTGGCGGCCGACCCGCGGCCCTGGCAGAGAATGCCCTTCGAGCGCGCGAAAGCCACGATGTCATGGACCGTCAGGAAATACGGTGCATAGCCCATCTCGCCGATGAGCTTCAGTTCCTTGTCGACCCGCGTGACGATCCGGGCCGGCGGCCCCTCGGGATAGCGCCAGTGCAGCCCCTCCCGCGACAATCGTTCGAGCCGCGCCTGCGCGGGTTCGCCGTCTCGCGCCTCGTCGGGATACTGATAGCGCAGATCGTCCAGCCGGAAAGCGCAGCGGTCGGCGATCTCCAGTGTCCGCCGGATCGCCGCCGGATAGCGATGGAACATCCGCGCCATCTCGGCCGGGGATTTGAGCCGGTGCTCGCCATTGGTCAGCCGGCGCTCCCCGATCGTGTCGATCGTGCAGCCCTCGCGCAGGCAGGTCAGGACATCGGCGAGCGGACGCCTGGACGAGCGATGCATCATCACCTCGCCGAGGGCCACGAGCGGCAGGCCGGTGTCCTGGGCGATCCGGGCCAGCTGGTCGAGGCGGGTTGGGTCTCGCCCGTCATAGCGGGGGGCCGCGCCAAGAAAGCACTGGCCGGGGAAGATGCGCAGCATATGCCGCAGGTCGCTTAAAGATGCCCGGGCCGGGTGCTCCATTGGGTCAGGCGGCAGCGCGATCAGCACCATGCCCTCGCCCCAATCCAACAGATCCTTGCGCGTCAGATGGCATTCGCCTTTCGTGGCCCGCCGCTTGCCGAGGGACAGGAGCCGGGTCAGCCGCGACCAGGCCGCGATGTCGGCGGGTAGGGCGAGCCAGTCGACCGGGCTGTCGGTCAGCACGATCCGGGCGCCAGGGATCAGCTTCGGCAACACCATGTCCGGCGGAATTCGGGGCGCATCGCCTGCCGGCATGTGCTGCATCGTCTGGCGGCTGGAATGATCGGTCACTTGCCGGGATCGGACCACTGGTCCGGCCTCGGCCCCGTCGCTCGCTGCACGGGCCTCCTCGCGCAGTCGGGCCAGCTCTTTCAGGGCCGAGAAGGCCCGCACCACGCCTGCCACCGAGTTGCGGTCGGTGATGGCGATGGCCTTCAGACCCAGTTCGGCAGCCCGCGTGACCAGCTCCTCAGGATGCGAGGCGCCGGTCAGGAAGGTGAAATTGCTCGTCACGCAGAGCTCCGCATAACCGGTCATGCGAACTCTCCCTGCGCGAACCAGCTCTGCGCGGGCCAGGCCGGCGCCTGTGGCGTGTGGTAGAGCCAGAGCCGTGCGCCCTCGCGGGTCTCCACCCGCCAGTAATCGCGCAGACCCGAGCGCCAGGCCGGATCGTCGAACCACCATTCCGGCGCGATCCGCTCCGGCCCGTCCGCACGCAGGGTAGTGAAAGACATGCGCCGCCAGGCGAACCGGGCTGGAGGATGTCCGGGCTGGCCCAGCCCCTTCGTGGTGACCGGCTCAGACGGAAAGATGATGATCGGCCGATCCGGTCCACGATGCGGTGGCGGAGGTTCCGCCGCGCTGTAGGCGGCGGGTGTCACGAGAAAACTCCGCTCGGGGATCTTGCTGGTGGCAGGCAGGAGCCGCAGGACCCGGTCGAAGCCCAGCCGGTTGCCGAGCCGGGAGAAGAGGTCGGCCAGCGCGTCCTCGCGGGCTATCGTTCGGGGTCCGCCGATCTGCTCGGGTGGCAAGTCCTCGGTCACATGGGCGACGAGGCGCATCGCCTCGATCCCGAACCCGGCTTCGACCTCCGATACGCCTTTCTTGAAGAGGGCCGCAATGCGCTCGGGATCGCGCATCGGCCGGGCCAGCCCAATCTCGACCTGCGCGGTCTCCCGGTCGACCCGGTGCAGTTCGAGCCGCAGCCGCCGTGCGCCACGATGATGTTGGGCCAGTGTGCTGCACAGCCGGTCGAGCAGGCGTGCAAGGCCCGACATGACATCGGCCTCAAGACCGATGGGGTCCGGCATCGTCATCCGCACCCCGAAATACGGCGCGTCCGCCTCCGGGGAGACCGGCTCAGGCTGAAGGCCGAGCGCCTGATCGAGCCGCAGCACGAGCCCCGGGCCGAACCGACGCGCGAGCGGCGCCCGCGGCAGATCGGTGAGATCGCCGATCCTGTTCAGCCCCATCCGGGCGAGTCCCTCGGCCACATCGCTACCGATCCTCAACGCCGAGACGGGCAGGCGCGCGATACCCTCCTTCGCCGCGCCCTCTGGCAGGATGCCGCCGCCATGGCGGGCGAGCGCCTGGGCTGCGCCACGGGTTTCGGCGATGGCGCTCGAGAGAGTCAGGCCGACCCGTTCCAGCCGCGCATGAAGGTCGCCCCGCATTTCGGCCTCGCCGCCGAAGAGATGTGGCACGCCGGAGATATCGGCGATAAGCCCGCCCGGGCCGTCCCGCGCCACCATCGGGGAATAACGCCCTGCCCACCGTCTGAGGCCTGCCAGTGCCGCCGCTTCCCGTGCAAGATCGGCCGGTCGCGTGATCAACTCAGGGCAGATGGCGCGGGCATCGGCCGCCGCCATGCCGGGATGCAATCCGCGCATCTCGGCGGCCTGGTTCAGACAATGCACATGTTCGGCATTCCCTGACCTGTGGATCAGGGCGAACGGTCCCTCAACGGGACGTCTCCGCAGACTCGTGTCGCTTGCCAGCCGCGGAAACCGGATGGACAGCAGCCGTCTTGCCATTCCAATGCACAGTCCAGGTTCTCAATGTTCCCTTTTTGTTCTTACTAAGGGCCCATTGATGCAGAGTCGAGTCCCGTCGTTCCGACGCATTCGGTGCGCAATGCCACCGCGTTTCGGCTGCATTGCTGCCCTGGCCTTCGCGGATCAGCATGAGTCCGGTGGTTCGACCGGCTTCCGCGGCCAGCTGCAGGCGTCGCCCGGCGATCAGGGAGAGGGGCTTTTCCGGCTCCGCGATCACCAGTCCGACCCCTTCGGATCGTAGCGCTTCCTCGGTGGCCCAGAGCAGGTCGGTCTCATTCGCGGGACGGATGAGATGCAGCCGCTCCCCGACGCCTTCGGGCAGACCCCGGAGCATTGGCTGGTGCGGGGCATGCCCGGGAATGATCCAGATCAGGGCCTCGGTATGTCGGGCGGCCTGCAGCAATGCGAAGCTGCGCCGGCCTGGACCTTCGGCCTCATGGACCCGGTGCCGGGCCAGGGCAAAGAGTTCGCTCGGAGCCGGATCAAACCGCATCCTCGCGCACCCCCTCGGCAACGATCTTCAGCCTCCCGTCCGGGAGGGGACGCTGGAGCTTCAGGGCCTCCTCGGCCGGCGCGGTCAGCCAGTGCCGCCATTCCTCGGGCTGCGTGAGGATGACGGGCATGGCTTTGGGGTGGATCGGCGCAACTTCGGCATTGGGCGGGCAGGTCAGGAAACCGAAGATCTCCGCTGTCACCTCGCCTTCCTTCAGCTTGCGCACCGAGGTCCATTCCGTCCGCAGCCCGGCGAAGAAGGCGAGCGGCCGATCCTCGTCCAAAGCGAACCAGACCGGCGAATTGCGCGGCGCACCCCGGCGCCCGTCGATTTCCGAAAAACTGGTGAAGGGCACGAGGCAACGATGTTCGACACCGAGCCAGCGCCGCCAATGGGGAGAGCCGACATTGCGGATATTGGTGACACCCTTGTCGGTGCGCTTGCCTTCGAGAAACTTCGCAGGGGTCGGCATGCCCCAACGGGCCATGGCCAGCTGCCACGCTGCGCTTTCACCATGTCGAATGATCGGTGCCGGATAATCGGGCCAGATACCAGGTTGAGGCGGCAGGTTCCCGGTGCTGTCTACAAGTTCCTCATTCTCCCCGAGCATGTCGTTAAACAGGTGGCGCATCGCGTCCTGGCTTTTGGTCTGGGAGTAGAGATTGCACATCTGTCGTACGCTTGGGAATCGAAATGGGGATTTAATCGAGAACAATGGCAGAACACAGATCGTCTGAAAAGTGTGACTTTTTCTCAACGATGCAGTTTTGGGGTAACGTGTGCCTGCCAAGAAAGTTCACGCTCAATCGCTTTAAACAAACGCGACCAATACCTCCCCCGCTCGGCTGCGCGTGTCGCAGGGGAGAACGGCCCTTCGGTCCGTCGCGCATTCGGCCATGCGGCCTCACCGCGGCGTCGCACCCAGGCCCCCGGTTTGCCCGCCTCGCGAGCACGTCCCTCCTCGGCCGCTCCGCCGGATTGCGCTCTGGTCTGTTTTGCGCGGCAAAACGATCCCGCCGCTTCATCCGTCTCCCGCGTCCGGTCGGGCCGTTTGCCTGCTCGGGTCGGGCAAACCTACCGTCAATACACACACACATGAGTGCGGAAGCATATCCTCCGGATGGCCCCCAAATCAGCCCGCGTCAAGGATCGCAAAACTTTTCGGCGAGGGCGGTACATATGGCTTGGGGCGGTCCCGTGCGTGAGCGCGGGCCTGTATCGGGTGCAGCGCGCGGAAAACTTTTGCGCCCGGCAAGCCGGCGGCTGCGCCGTCCCTGACCCGGGCAGATTCGGAAACCAGGCATTCGGCCATGCCCCCACACTCACGTGGTGGCTCCTCAACCGAATACTGGAGACCAGACATGGCTTACGACACCGCAAGCACCTACGAAACCATCGAGCTTTTCGGACTGACCGAGAAGGACGCACAGTTGCCTATCCCAGAAGATCACATCCTGACCGACCGCATCATCCGCGAGAGTTTCGAGGCTCTGCTCGGTCCGCTGCGCATGACCGGGCTGGAGGCAGAAATCGAACCGCTGGCCCATGGGCTCGCCACAATCCTGCAGCGCCGCAAGGTGGCACTTGGTAAGGAGGTCGACCGCACCGCCGACAAGATCGGCGCGCTGGCAAAATCCCACGACGGATCGGAGATCGCCGAGACCGCGCTGGAAGAGGCGCAGGCGCGCTTCCTGCAGCTGCGCGAGATCGTCGGGGCCATCGAGGTGATGAGCGAGGCGGCGGCGGAATGCTATGAGATCGAGACCGGTCACGCCTTCATCCCGCCCGCCGGGTCTCGCGCAAGCGTCCGGGCGCAAGAGACCGGGGCGGTCTTCGAGGCGCGGCAGCTGCTGGAGCAGCACGACCGCGAAACCGCCGAGAAGTCGAAAGTCGAGGGGGTGCCCCTGATCGTCTCGGGCGCCACCGACTGGACCGATGTCGATGTGATCTTCAACACGCTCGACAAGGTTCGCGAGCGGATCAGGCAGAACCGGAACCAGGAGATCTTCCTCTGCCACAAGGGTGGCAAGCACGGGGCTGAAATGATTGCGGCTCGGTGGGCCCGGGCACGCGGGGTCGCGCAGGCGCGCTTCGATCCGCGCTGGTCCGCACACGGGCGGGCGGCACCGTTCAAGTGCAACGACGAAATGCTGGACGACAAGTTCGCGGCGACGGGGGTTGTGCTCTTCGGCGGCAACGGGGTCGCGCTGAACCTCGGGCAGAAGGCGGAAGCGAAAGGCCTGACGGTCATGCGGGTTGCGGACCCGGCGAAGAAGGCGTCGCAGGATTGAAGAGAGAGGGTCGCCTTCGGGCGGCCCTTTCGTCGTTTCTTCTGGGTGTGGACGTTCTCCAAATTACTTTGCCTAGCAATTTCCTGTTTTGATAGGTATACGAATGCCAAGCAAAACTTGGAAATGATAGGCATGACCCCACTCAGCAGCATCGCGATGAGCGCCTATACCGACCTGGTGCGTCTTCTGAAGGACGACGCCTTGTCCGGTGTCGAAGGCAAGCCCACGCTCAAGGAGCGTGGGGATAAGGCCTATTGGTATGCCGCGCGCCGTGTCGGGACGGAGATGCGGTTCATCTATATCGGCGAAGACAGCGACGAGACGCGCGCGCGCATCGACCGGATCGAAGAGCTGCGCGCAACGGCCAAGGATCGGCAGGCGGAACGGTCGCGGCTTGTCCGGCTCTTGCGTGCGGAAGGAATGACGCCCATCGACCGGGCGACCGGTTCCATCCTGTCGGCCATGGCCGCAGCCGGAACCTTCCGGTTGGGTGGCACCATCGTCGGAACCAATGCATTTCGCCTCTATGAAGGCGAGCTTGGTATCCGTCTGCCAATTGGCGGTATGGCCAATACTGGCGACATCGACATCGCGCAGTTCGAGAAGCTCAGCGTTGCGTTGCAGGATCAGGTCGACCCGGGTCTTGCCGAGACGTTCTCAGCGCTCAAATTCGATCCTCTGCCAGCTCTTGACCAAGGTCGGACATGGCGATGGGCCCAGGGTGGCAGCGGCCAACTGGTCGAGTTCCTGACACCGGCGTTCGGGGATGAGACCATCCGTGATCTGCCAGCATTGGGCGTGAACGCCCAAGGATTGAACTATCTCAACTTCCTGATCGCTGAGCCGATCCACGCGGCGGCGATCTATAGATCCGGCGTTCTGGTGCAGGTGCCCCGCCCGGAGCGTTATGCAGTCCACAAACTGATCATTGCCGACCGGCGCCGCGATGGGGCAGGGAGCCTGAAATCCGCGAAGGACCGCGAGCAGGCGGCTTTCCTTATCGAAGCGATGGCCGAGGACCGGCCCGATGATCTGGCTCGGGCCTATGCCACCGCAATGGAGGTTGGGCCGCGCTGGCGGGAACACATCGGCAACTCGCTGAAGCGAATGCCTGATACCAGGGGGATGCTCGACAGCTTGGGCGCGTGATGGCCATAACCGGGTCGCCTTCGGGCGGTCCTTTCGTCAAATCTCATGGCGCGTGCGATCGGTCACACTTGATCTGCATCTCACGGCGTCCAGCACCGTCATCCCTCTACCCAGCCCGTCAGAGTTCGGCCCATCCGCATCGGTACGGGCTGGGGATGGTGCGCACCTAGCACATCGTCAGCAGCGCAAGACGCGAGGGGTCGAGACGTCGCACTTGAGGCTGAAGCCCTGCTCGACCCTCGGGTGGTGTCGCGGAACATCGCATCCACGCGGGCGGGCGTCATCAGCACCCCGGCCAGGTTCGGCAGGACGTGGACGCGGATGGTGGCGACTGCGTGATGGCACAGGTCAATCGGGTCCCTCCTTTTTGCTATGCATGTGGATCGCACGGGGTCGGCCCGTTCGTGCCCTCAGCTCACGCTTCGGCAAGCACAAATACGGTTTCCACGGCGGGGCCGCGGACCCTCCGCATTTGCGCTTGCGACCGGTCCTTTTGCCCCCGTGCTGGGTGATCCTCATCGCAATAAGGAGTAACCCAAATGACCAACCACTACGTCGCCACCGTTCCCGTCAAGTTCACCGATACCGATGGCCAGGAGCGCACCCGATTCCAACGCGTGGGCGCCATGTTCCGCAACACCCGCAACGGGGACGGCTCGGAGTTCTTCAGCCTCAAGCTCGACTTCCCGGTCGCGGTCTCGGAGCTGGTGATGTTCCCACCGAGCGCGAAAGATCCCCAGGACTAAATCCTCTGGCGAGGATGGGCCGCCCCAGGACGATCTTGGGGCGGCCCGATCCCTGTTCCAGGGATGCCGTGTCCGGCGGTCAGTTCGCCCGAGGTGACCTCCTCTTGGTGCCGGTCGCTGCGCGCGCAACGGACGATCGCCGCTCGGAATGATCAGGCCGCGACAGACCGGCCAGTCAGCCTCAAGGGGGCCATCCACAAAAACCTATCGGCCAAGGCCTCCCGGTTTTTGCGGCAGAGATTTGGCGGAGCCAAATCTGGCCCTCCTTGACCCTGCCTGTCCGCCCTGTCGGTGGGGTTTGCGCCCGCCCGCGGTTCCGTCCGAACACTTGGTGTTCGGCCAGACCTGCGGGCGGTGCTGGGGAAGGGGGCCTATTGGACAGGTGGGTCGCCCGGTGGCGAGGGGGCAGGCCCGCGTCCCTGCGGTCTGCGGGGGAAGCGGACACCAAGGCTGCCTGAGCCCGAATGCAACGTAAGTATATAATTGACAGCGCGGTATATTATCGTAAGGTGGGGGCAGCCTTGGTGGAAGGTGGCAGGAAATAGGGGGTCTTTCTTCCGCATGTCCCGAACAAAACGCCTGACAGAGATCGAGAAGATGCAGATCGTCCGCGAGGCCGCGGAGGGTGTGTCGACGTCTGAGCTGGCTGAGCGTTTCGAGGTCACATCGCGGGCCGTGCGCTACGTTCTGAAAGCCGATGCCGAGCGCCAGACGGATGCCGCAATTCCGGTCTCCGCTGTCAGTGTGAAGGTGACGACCGCGGAGCTGGCAGCCCTCGACGCGGTGCTGGCCGCGGCCGGGATCGAGAGCCGGGCCGAGGGTCTGCGGCGGCTCATTCAGGCGGCAGGCGGGGTGTTCGTTCCGGACGCGCAGATGGCGGCCGAAATGGCGCGTTACCGCGCCTCTCTGCACGAGGTCGGCAATGGGGTCGCGCAGATCGCCAAGCAGATGACGCGGGCCAACCAGATGGGGCAGGGGGCTAATGGTGGCACGCGTGCGGAGTTCTCCGAATTGCGCCTCGCGCAGATGCGCGGACTGGCGCGGTTCATCCTCGACTCCGCTGACGAGATCGATCTGCTCCTGCGCCGCCGTCGCGACGCGATGCAGCTCGAGGCCACGGCCGCGCTGAGGGAGTTTGCGCATGCGGCTGAATGATGCTGTCGATGCCGTCACGGGCGAGGTTTTCCGGGACGGCTGGAGCCGGATCCGGGGCTCGATGCAGGGGCTGCATGTCGCCAAGCAGAGCCAGCTTGTGCGCGCGGCGGCAGGGCATCGGCCAGCGGTCTTCAAGGCGATTCGGGGCGGCGGTACGCATACCAAATCACAGCTCACAAACCAGCTCGAGTACCTCACCACCAAGTCCACCCATATCGTGGACAGCAGCGGGTTCTTCGATGGCAAGGCGAAGCTCGAAGCGAAGGACATCAAGGACCTCACCGAGCGTTTTGCCAAGCGGTGGGATGCGGGCTTCAAGCCCAAGCTTGGACAGACGACCCATATGCTCATGTCGTTCCCCATCGGCACGCGCGGGGAGGATGTGCGCGACATCGCGACGGATGTGGCCGAGCGGTTCTTCCAGACCGACGCGGGGCATTTCGACTACATCATCGCGGTGCATGAGGACCGCGATCACCCCCATGCGCATCTGGTGCTGAACCGCCGCTCACAAGAAGGCGAGTTCTTCTTTCTGGGGCGCAACCACCGCTTCAACTATGACGACTTCCGCCTCGCCATGGTCGAGGAGGCGGAAAAGTATGGCGTGCGCCTGGAGGCCACGCGCCGGGTGGATCGCGGGGTTGTGCATTACCCCGCCCGCACCAGCGAGGTCTATGCGGCGAAACAGGAGGGGCGCGCACCCCGCGAGCGCGAACGCGTGGGGCAGGACCTGACCCGGACGCTGGCGGAGATCGCCAACACCAGGACCGTCTACCATTCGCTTGCCGCAGAGGCCTCCCGGGAGGCCCGGGAAGACATCGCCGCGGCACTCTTCCGCGCGGGCGAGGTGCTGGCGCATGGCGGGCAGCTGGACCGAACAGGAGATGTTTATATGGCCGAGGATCAAAGCTTCGAGGATCTGAGAAGCCTCTATGCGGAGAAGCTCGCGCGGGTGCAGGGCATGATCGCCGAAAAGTCCGACGCCGAACGTCCCGTGCTGGAAAAACGCCTCATCGAAATCCAGACGCAGGTCCAGCACATGCAGCCGCTCGGATTACGTTCGAGCACACTGTCTGAGGTGCCGTCGGAGGGCGGGGTCTACTCAGAGGCGAACATCGACACCAGTCAGCTGGACCGTCTGGCCGAGACGGACTTGCGGTCGCGCATAGACACCGCCCTGCGCGGAACCGGGATCAGCACATCGGAAGTGGTCGCCCGGATCGAAACCGGCGCCTCGAATGCCGCGCTTGAGCATCAATGGATCGCCGATGATCTCTCCAAGGTGGCCGAGGCGCGGGATCTGAACCTCGAACGCCGCGCCGACCTGGAAAAGGCGCGTGACATCCTGAATGACGTGCATGTCGAGCTTGGCACGCTTCTGGAACGGGAGAACGTGCTGCGCCGGGATGGGGTCGTGGAGGAGAAAGCGGTCAGCGAGCGGTTCCATTATCACCTGGACGCGGTCCGGGCGATGGAAGGGACAATCCGTCAGGAGATGCGCGCAGACGGCCTGACCGCGCAGCAGATCGAGGACCGGGACTGGGAGGTTGCCTCACGGGCGGAGCGCCGCATCGAGGCGGAGCAGCGCGCGTATCTCGAGGCCCATCCGGACCTGCTCGCCCGTCCGGACGATGTGATCGACCGGTCTGAACCCTACAGGGAGACCATCACCGATGTAGCCCGCGCCAAAGCGATCACCCGCGAAGTCGACCGCATCATGGAGGGACGCGACCTCCGTACGCCCGTTGCAGATGCCGTCACGGATGACTTACGCGCGCGCTATCCGGACATGCCGTCTCACCTCGCCCGTGGGCTCGGCGCGACCTATGCGGCCGTCGTCGAGATCCGGGACACGGAGGCCATCAATCAGGTCCGCCGCGAAACCGAGATGCGTGAGGGGCTTGGGGTTGGCACGCGTGACGCACCCCTCGCAGCCCGCAGTGAAACTGCGCCGCAGTCTGACCGTACCGACCGTCTCGCAGGCGAGATTGTGCGTGTCCTGGACCAGCAGCGGGCAGGCGAGCTGTCCGCGCCCTTCGAGACCGAAGGGGAGCGGTACGCCTTCCGCGAGGAGATCGCGCGCGTGCTGGATGACCGCCAATTGGGCCGCCTCACATCCGGCGATGCCGATGCGCTGGACAAGGTTCTCGAGGACCGTCTCGACCGGCTCTATGTCGCCAAGGTCTACCTGCAATCCGATGCGGCGACGGCCAACACCGAGGCCTTGCGCCAGGTGGTCGATGAACTTGCCGACGCCGAGTATGAAAAACACCGCGCGACAGACGTGGATGGCGAGACCGAGCGGGGCCAGGTCCATTGAGCGCCGCCATGGGAAAAGTCCGGATCGCCACGGGCGTCCTGCTCGTGACGCTGGTGACAGGGGCCATGGGCTATACCATCGCCTCGGCGGTGCTGACCTACCAGGACCTTGGCTTCGGGGCCGAGATCGACTTTGCCTATATCGCGCAGAACTATCTGGCGATCCTCGATCGCCGCCCGGAGGACGCCCAACTCATCCACCTGATCATCGGTAGCTTCGCCGCCGCCGGTATGATGCTGAGCCTCGCCCTGTCGGGGTCCGCGCTCACACGCTTTGGCCAGACCCATTGGCAGACCTCCCGCGAGATGAAGGCCAATGGGTTCTTCGGCGCGCCCGGGACGGGATTCATCCTCGGTAAACTTGGGGCGCCGGGCTCCCGCGCCAACTACATCTGCTCGACGGTCTTTCCCCATGCGCTGATCGTGGCCCCCACGGGTCGCGGCAAGACCACGGGTTTTGTCATTCCGAACCTGCTCACCTGGCAAGGCTCTGCCGTGACGCTCGATGTGAAGGGCGAGTGTTTCGAGGCCACGGCGCGGCACCGCGCAGCCCAGGGCGACAAGGTCTATCGCTTTGCTCCCACGGATTGGGAGAGCAAGCGCACCCATCGCTACAACCCGCTCCTGCGCATCTATCAACTGAAAGATCCTGCGCGCCAGCAGATGGAACTGCAGCTCTTGGCGACGCTGTTCCTGCAGAGTGACAACGACCGGGTGCAGGGCCTCCTTAAGGGCGGGATCGATCTCTTCGTGGCGGCAGGGCTTTTGGCCTTCCAGCGCAAGCGCCCGACCTTGGGCGAGATTTACCGCATCGCTGCCTCGGGCGGGAACAAGCAGAAGGAGTATTTTGCGCGCGGCCACGAGGTGGAGAACAGGGCCGCCAAGCTGATCTTCACGCGTCTGGCCTCGACCAACAACGACACGCTGACCTCATACGTTTCGCTCCTGATGACCTCGGGGCTCGATCAATGGCAGAACCCTGCGATCGATGAGGCGACGGCGGTGTCGGACTTTGATTTCCGGACGATCCGCAAGAAGCCCTTTTCGGTCTACCTCGTGGTCCAGCCGCTGATGGTGAAGCCGCTTGCGCCGCTGATCCGGCTGTTTTTCTCCGATCTTCTCTCGGCCATGCAGGAAAAGGACCCCGGGCCGGATGAGCCTTGGCCCGTGATGATCATGCTCGATGAGTTCAATCGCCTTGGCAAAATGCCGATCGTAGTCGAGAGCATCGAAACCCTGCGGACCTATCGTGGCCATCTGGCCGTAGTGACACAAACCATCCCCGCCCTCGATGAAATCTACGGCGAGAACACCCGCCGTGCGCTGCAGGGCAATGCCGGCGTGAAACTGTACCTGACGCCCTCGGATGAGAAAACTGTCGAGGAACTGAGTAAGGCGGTTGGCAAGACCACGAAGACCGTGGTCACGCGCTCCCAATCCATCGGCAAGAACCCCTTCGAAGGTCGCAGCCAGTCCACAAGGACCGAAGAAAGCTCTCTGCTCCCTGAAGATGAAGCGCGCCGCCTTCCGCTCGATGAGATCGTCATGGTCATCGATGCCCAAATGCCGGTCCGTGCGAAGCGGATCCAGTATTTTGACGATCGGCTGTTCAAGGCGATCCACGCGGCGCAGACCGGCGAGTTGCCGTTTCCGGAGCCGGGGGGAGGGGGGCCGCAAGGCAATCTGTCGTTGAGTATGCGCGCCATGCCGATGACGCCGCCACCGGACGGCCCGCGTGGATCTGAAGCAGATGTGGAGAGGGCACGCGAGGTCGTTGACGGTCAACCGTCAGGGCAATCTGATGTAGTTCCAAAGAAGACCACGCCTGTCGTTCAAGCCGTTATCGCCGAGGAACAGCGCCAGATGGAGATGGATTTTGGGGGACAGCTTGCGGATGTCGAGACAGTGGGGGTGGATGATGATGCGCAGATGCGCTCCGCCGTTGATGGGTTGGACGAAATGGAAGCGATGCTGCAAGAGGACGGTGGTGAAAGGCTGGTTGCTCGATAGCGTGGTGGGCATCGCCTGTCTGTCAGGGAGGGCGGGTTCCTGACTGTCGCTGCGGACACGTTATATACATGGCGTGCTTCAAAAAGAAGACATTTGTTGTAGTCCTTTCTTGAATCTTCTGGCTGATCGCTCTCCTTGCGCCAAACTGGCGAACTTCGAAATGGGCAATTTACGGTCTAGCTCTCCACTATATGTTGTGCGAGAGTTAGGAAAACAATCGAGATAGATGTTCCAGTGCCCGAAGAAGTTTCGTTCACAATTGTTCATAACCCAGAACAAGCACTGCTCGATGTGGTTTTTGTACATGGGCTGACCGGAGACCCGAAAAAGACCTGGACATCGAAGGCGGGCTACTGGCCAGACTGGATGGCAGAAGATCACCCTGACGTCCGTGTGTGCACGTTCGGTTATCCGGCCAGCAAATTTAAGAAATGGATCAAAAAAGAACTCGATATCTTCGAGCTCGCCAAACTGGCAACAGAAATTCTATGTGGAAAAGGCGTTTGCAAACGCCCCATAATCTTTGTCACGCACAGCCTTGGTGGGATCATAACAAAACTGTTATTGAACCACTGCCATGGCTCAAGCGACGAGCAAGCCGCCGCACTTGCCGCTCGGACGTTGCGCGTAATGTTTTTGGCAACACCGCATTCAGCTCCCCCGTTACCGCAAGTCGTGAAGAAAGAACTCCCTGGCTGGTCTTCGTCTCATATCACTGCGTTGTCAGGTGAGACCACTGTGCTTGAGTATATCCGAGACACCTACGGTAAATATGTGGCAAGCAATGAAAACCTAAAGAACGTTGCATATTACGAGTCACAGAGACTTTCTGGTGTCGTTCAAGTAGTTCCCATGAACTGCGCCAATCCCGGGATCAGCGGCACCGATCCAATTCCCATTGAGGCTGACCACATCAACATTTGCAAGCCTCAATCCAAGGAAAGCGCCATTTATACCAGTGTGAATAGACACATCGAACAAGCCAAGAAGTTAGCAGCGGACACACCGGAACTTAGCGATCACGATACCCAGATCGCTGCGGAAGGGTATTCTGAAAAGGCAGACTATGACCGCAGAGATTTGTGGGAAAAAATGAACGCTGCGGACCGCGAAAACAGATACACCTATGCGAACAGCCGTCAGAACAGTTTTGCACGTAAGTATATGAGTCTTGGTTTGCAGCCAGGCACGCGTTCTGACTACGATCTCCTTTTGAGTGAAGTTGAGCAGCGCTTTCAGGCGCAAGTTTACTTCCCGTTGGTCTGCAAAGGGGCGACAGAAGAAGAAATCGACAATGCGGTTCAGGAAAAAGTCATCGAACCTCTCGCCAACAAAAAGATCGGAGCTACGACTTTTGGTGCTACCAACATCCAAAGCGCCATCTATTTCCTCACAGAGCAGTGCCACATACGTTGGGATACTGAACGATGAAGTCCCGTCTTTGGTATCCTCAATTGGATGTTGCCTCAGCAGCACGAAGGTTCCTTAGAATTCTTGATGGCTGGCAAGGTGACGCGCTCTCAATCGAGCGGTTATTTGTATTAGACTATTTTGTGGCTACACCTGCTTTGATCGGCGACATCAAGATGACAAATACGTATCGCAATAGATATGGCGAGCTGGGCCTTCCTAAAAAGAAGGATGAGTTTGTTGTTTTTCCCCCCGCGACTTTGCTTTTTCACTCGATGACCCCCATACAAAAACGCGCGCTTGTCTCTCTCGTCGCAAAGGAAATCTTGAGTAAGGAAAGTTATGATGTTGGCGCTGTTGCCTTGACAAATATTGGCCGACGGACTGCGAGTGATTTGTCAAATGTTCACCAAGGCGAAACCGAAACAATCGCTCTTGATTTCATGGTCAGCCTAATGGCGACAGATGAATTTGCGTCAAACTCGGACCTAAGAAGTAGAACAGGGCTGCGTTACTATGACTGACTTTGACCATAGTTTCTTAAGGTTGGACAGGCTTCGCGTAATGGCGCGCGGCAAACCCGTTTACGACCAAGAATTTCACGCCGGGGTCAATATTATCCGAGGAGAGAATAGTGTTGGCAAATCCACCATTGCTGACTTCATTTTCTTTATCCTTGGAGGTGAGTTTAAGGAATGGAAGCCAGCGACAGCACGTGTCGAAGAAGTTCAAGCTCAGATATCGACACCGCGTGGAAAGCTGTCATTAAGGCGCGAAAAGGTCGAAGGGCGGCCTCCAGTCTGGGTGTACTTCGGAGACATTGAAGCTGGCGGTGAGCACGGTATCGAAGGTTGGGAGAAGTACCCGATCTATCGCGGCCAAAGCAACTTGAGCTTCACGGAAGTTCTGTTCCGATCTATGCTTTTGCCGGAAGCGCAAAGCGATGGCGCTTCAAACATCACAAGCCACCAACTTATGCGTTTGTTGTATTCTGATCAACGAACGCCCGCGCCCCGATTGTTTCGCTTTGAGAGCTTCGACAAGGCGACGATCAGAACGGCGGTAGGAGACCTCATCTGTGGCATCCGAGGCTTTGGCCTGTTTGAAGTTGAGCTTTCAATTCGGGAACTCGAGAGTAAGTTCGCTGCGGTTGATAGCAAATGGTCTGCATTGCTGAATTCCTTCCCCGATCAGATCGGCGTTACCGTTTCGGCGATCGAGAGCGAAATTGACGGGCTAGAGAATAAGAAACGCAAGCTTACCGCAGAAATTGAAGGCGTTGATGACGCGGTGAGCAGCGACCAAAATGCGAGTTTCTTCAAAGACAGAAAACAGGCCATAGCAAAACTTCAAGCACTCCGCCAAAGCTTAGCTACCACATCGCGCAAGGTGGAGAGCAGCAAGCTTGAACAGATGGAGTTGAAAAGGTTTATTGATCATCTCACCCAATCACTCTTGATACTTGAAAGTGCGGAGCGAACCGCGCAGGTGCTTGGCAGTATTGAATTCTCGCATTGTCCTTCGTGCCTACAAACCCTTTCGAGTAAAGTGGATGACGACACCTGCCATTTGTGCGGGCAAGAGATTGACCAGGAGGTGTCAGCTAGCCGCTACAACTACATCCGTGTTGATATTGAGCTTCAGATCAAAGAATCGCGCCAACTTTTGGCACAAGAGCTTCAAGGCTTCAGCGACGCGAAACGGCACTATGGCAAGTTGCAGGGAAATTATGAGCAGCTCACAGCGGAATTCGCGTTGAAGTTCGAGATGAGCAATTCGCCCCGCGAAGCATTCTTGGCAGAACGGTACAGTGCGATTGGCCGGATTGATAAGGAGCTCGAACAGCTACGGCGCAGTATTCAGAGAGCGACGGAGCTAGACGAACTTTCAGCAGAAAAGGAACGCCTCAATGCAGACCTTACCCGCGCAAAAGATCAAAGAACGGCGTTGCAGAAAGCCGCAACAAGGCGTCGAAGCAGCGCTTTGCGCCTTGTATCCTCCAAGGCTGCAGCCATTCTTCGCATGGATGACAGTGGCGCGCAGGAAGAGTTTAAGGTCGCAGACCATGTCGACCTAAGTTTTGAAGATGATGCGATCTTGCTGGACGGTTTGGCGAATTTCTCGGAAAGCAGCAACGTCTTCCTAAAGAACGCAGCCATTCTTGGTCTCCACCTTGCGGCATGTGCGGACAAAGACTTCTTCCACCCGAGGTTCGCCCTTTTTGACAACATTGAAGACAAGGGTATGACGCCATCACGGAGCCACCGTTTTCAGGAGCTCATTGTAAAGCTCACGACGGAAACCCCATTACCCAACCAGGTCATATTTACGACTTCAATGATGAATCCAGAGCTTGAGTTGGACGATTACATAATTGGCCCCCACTACACTGAGGACAATAAGACGCTAGATTTCGGTTGAGCGACGTTGATGCTTTCTTTGGCAAAACCGCTTCAACGATCAGGGCCGTTGACGGTGTTTTCTAGACATTTTGCTGCAAGCTAGCGTACCTACCAAATGACAGCTTCGACGAGTCGCAACGCGGCGACCTCGGTGCCGAATGGATGGTCGCTTTGGTCTGTCACCGTCGACCAAGTCGTGCCAGTCTCGCAAGCTGCGCCAGCATTTTTGATCCCGAGTCTGCGGATCCTGTGCTTCCTCCGGAACCCTTCTGCCCCATGCCTTGCCTTGCAGGCATCTGCTGCACGCCAAAGAACTGCCGCGCCCTGAGGGCTGCGTATTCTGCGCCACTGGCCCCGCCGATGAGGTAGCGATTGTAGGCCTGCTGACCTCCCATGGCGGCGCGGGCAAAGCTGTAGCCGCCGCCGAGACCTCCGGAGAGGGCGGGCATCATGATGTTGCCGGAGATCGCGCGGACGATGAAGGGCGTGGCGATAATGAAACCCTTGGCCATGAGCACCATCATGAAGAAGGGGATGAGCGCGCCGATGTTTGAGGCCCCTTCGGGATCGCCTAGTTCACCGATGAGTGCGGAGGAAACGCCTGTGATCGTTGCGAACACGCCTGCGACGACGATGGGGTATAGCGCAAAGGAAATCAGCGCGGACAGCCAGCGCGTGAAATAATCCTTGGTGACCTCGAAGAGGGTCAGGAAGATCATCACCGGGGCGATCCCGATCAGGAGCGCGATCATCAGGCGGGAGGCCACGAGGATGAAGGCGGCCAGTCCGCCGAGGATTGAGAGCAGAAGAACACCGACGATGTCGAGCATGGCGCCGGCCATCCAGTTCAGTTCGGACCCGGCAGCGTTCAAATAGTCGCCCAGTTCCGCGATCAGCCGGTCGAATTCTTCGGCGAAAGTTCCAGAGGGCCCCGGACTGCCGCCGCCGACGGAGGCTATCAGCGCACCCGCGATACTGTCGATCCCATAGAGAATGGCTGACGAGAACGCGTTGAACTGCATCCAATTGGTCGCGAATATCCCGATGAGCCCGATCTTGACCGCGAGCCAGAAGGCTGTGTGCCCATCCATGGCCCGATATTGATAGATCATGTTGATTCCGACGAGGATCACTACCAGCGTTGTCCCCAAAACCAGGAGCGTGCCGACCGTTGCTGCAACCGCACCAAACTGGGTCTCAGCGGCGGTGTCGAGATAGGCTTGGGAGGTTTCAACGAAGTAGGTGACGACACTCATCGCGGGGCTGCCTTACCAATTACCTGCGGCGTCGCAGATGGCCTTGGCGGCAGTTCGGGCGGCGTTGGCGCGGCGGTTGTAGCCGTCCGAGGCTTCGAGCATTTCCCATCGTTCGTCGCTCGCGTAGCTCTCCCGAAACACGGCCTCGGCCGCGTCCCAGGACGGGAACCGGATCTCGCAATCGCAGCTGCCGGTCTGGACGATGCGCTCGAGGTTCTGGGCGCGGTAGATGTCCTGAACCAGAACCCGCTGATAGGCTTGGCGGAGCGGGATTTCCTGCATCCAGACGGGCTCGGCGGGCCGGTCCGGACAGACGTCAAAGCTGCGATCGAGGGTTGGCACTAGGTTGCGCTCGGCAACGGCGAAAGTAGGCGTCAGGCTTAGGGCCAGCGCGGCCAAGGCGAGGTGCTGCGCCTGCCTCATGCCGTGGCTCCGGTGGCTATGGTTTCACGCTTCAGGAAAACGGTGTGTCCTACATTGGCGAATTCCGAAGTGCTGATCGACACCACCTCCCACCCGTCTGCGCCCTTCTCGTTCAGGCTGGCCTGCATGTCGGCAAGGCTGGTTTTGCGGGTCATGGGAAAAGACAGGATATTGTATTCAAAGGTCTTCATGGGGAAATTCCAATCTCAGTTGCTCCGGGGAGGTAGAATTCCGTGATGCCGCGTTTTCCGTCATGGCGACCGGCCTGGATGATCACATCGATGGAATTTTCGATGTACTGGATCATGTCGGCATAGGTCATCGGGATCTCGGTTTTCAGTGCTGCGATCGCAAGCCGCTGCACGGCCAGTTGCGGTGTTTCGGCATGCAGCGTGGTCATGGACCCGCCGTGGCCGGTGTTGATGGCTTCCAGAAAGGTCATGGCCTCCTTGCCGCGCACTTCGCCCAGGATGATCCGGTCGGGGCGCATGCGCAGCGTGGCGGTGAGAAGCACATCGGCGGTCTGGAATTCCGCGTCGCGATTGGCGATGAGGGTCACTGCATTTGGCTGGGTCGGCAGCAGCTCGGCCGCTTCTTCGATGGTGACGATGCGTTCCTCGGCCGGTACGTGAGAGAGGATCTTGCGCGCGGCGACGGTCTTGCCGGTGGAGGTGCCACCCGAGACGATCATGTTGAGTTTGTTCTCGACGCAGAAGGCCAGCGCATCATCGATCAAACCCGCGGCCACCACGGCGCGCAAGGCGCGCTTTTTTTCGACGCGCAGGTCTTCGAGCTTGCGCTCTTTGCCAAAGAGAAAGTCGAGCGCAATGCCCTCGAGCGGCAGGCTCGAGAAGAACCGCAAGCTGATCGACATGGCCGAGAGCACGGCGGGCGGGGTGATGACCTGTGCCCGGATCGGGCGACCCTTGTAGGTGATCGATACCGAGACGATGGGGCGGTCCTTGCTCATCGTGGTATTGGCCGAGGAGGCGATCTGGTTGCCGAGGTCCCTGACCTGAACGCCCGTCAGCCTTTGATCCAGCGCGCGCATGAAGTGATCGCCCTGGAATTCGCCCCAGCAGGTCCCGTCGGGGTTGATGCAGATCTCGATGACATCGTCGCGGGCGGCGGCTTCGATCCGGTCGAGGGAGGTTTCGAGATAGCTCAGCGACATGGGCTCAGAATATCTCCAGATCGCGGTCGACCATGACAGTGACGCGCGCGCCTTGGTCGACATAGATGACGGGGCCGATGGAGAGGTAATCGCCGATGACGCTGTCCGTCGCATCTGCCAGATCATCGCCCACGTCTTCGAGAGCGTCGGCCGCAGTCTCATCCTGGACCTCGGAGGCGGCGGCACTTGGTGCGGCGGAAATCAGCGAGATCAGGGCGGCCGACCCGAAACGCTCGGCAAAGCGCGTGTCCACGAAACCGGTGACGCCAGAACGGCCCAGTTCATCACCTCCGAAGGAGCTGATCTGAACGGTCTGGCCCGCGGGCAGGATGATCCGGTCCCAGGCGATCGTAACGCGGCGCTGCGCGATATCGACGCCAGCGCGGTAGCGTCCGATGAGACGCGATCCGCGGGGGATCAAGAGGCGCACGCCATCGACGCTGTAGACATCTTCGGACACCACGGCACGGGTCTGGCCGGGCAGGGAGCTGTCAAGGGCAGTTTCCATGACGGCTTGGATCATGGTGCCCTGGATGATGGTGTTGGAGGGATTGGCGATCACCTCGGCCTGCGTCACCGTCGAGGGCAGCGCACCGTTCAGCACGAAATCCGTCACCTCGCCAAAAGTGCGTTCGGTCAGAGCCGTTTCATTCGCTCCGGACGTGCCGCCAAATGCGATAGTGGGCGAGGTGATGCGCCGTTCCTGGAAGGCGCGTTCCTCCGCGGCGCGGCGCTCCAGCTCGGCCATGCGCCGGGCTTCTTCCTCCCGGCGCAGTCGCTCTTGCTCGCGTGCGCGCAGCTCATCTTCCGTGGGGCCCGCTGGGGCGGGTTGGGGTCGGCTGGCCTCGAGTTGGGCCAGTTCCAGATCCATGCGTAATTGCTCAAGGCTGCGATCCCGCGCCGTCAGTTCGTCCTGGAATCGTTGCTGTGCGGCTTCCGAGGCGGCTTGTAGCGCCGCAATCTGAGCGGTCAGCGCGTCGATCGCCTCTGCGGCGGCGGTGTCTTCCTCGACGACCGGTTCGGGGGCGTTGCGCAATTCCTCGATCTGAGCCTGCAGCGCGGTGATCTGCGCCAGAAGCTCCGCGTTGGGCTCGACGGGGTCTGGTCCGACGAACACAACCTCGGGCTCGGGCGGGGGCAAGGTCTCGATAGCGCCAAAGCCGTCCCCCTCGTTTTGGAAGACGTCCGGGGTGGCCGTCGGCAAGGCTTCCTCTTCGTCGGGCTGTGAGAGGAGATAGAGCAGGGCACCACCTGCGCCGATGACGAGGACCACGATCAGCGCGAGAAAGGGCGACCGGCGCTGCGCCGCTATGGGCGCGCGGGCACTGCCTTTCTCAAGGGCGGCGAGGCGTTTTTCCAGCTCGGTGTTCCCGGTATCGCTCATGAGGTGGCCTCCGCGGGCGGGATCGCCTCGATGCAGACCACCTCTTCGCCCAGTCGCAGGACCCATTGGCGGTTCACGCCGCTGACGCGGATCACGCCGTCTTCAGGAGTTTGCGTGTTGACCGTGCGTTCACGGCCGCCCGCGTAGCGGAAGATCGCTGGCACAGGGGCGTTTCTTGGAAAGGCGAAATAAGTGAACGTCCCGTCATCCCAGATGCGCGTTGGCGTGAACTCGGTCCTCGCGCTGGCGCCGTAATTGTAGTTCGGCGCTTGGGCGGCGATGGCCCGGGTCGGGCGCGCAGCGTCGTCAGGGTAGCGGAACTGCACCACGTAGAAGGTCGGGCTGCGGACCTCCTCGACGTTGAAGTAGTAGCTCCGGCGGTTCGTATAGACTGTCACATTGGTATGCACCCCGCGCGCCACAGGCTTGATCGCGAAGGCCTGACCGCCCGGGACACCGTCGATCTCAAACCCTTCCGTGTCGCCCGCGATGATCGAGCGGATGCTTTCGCCCTCGCCGAACTCGATGGTGGTCACGTGGGTGAGCGAGACATTGAGACGATAGACTTGGCCCTCTTGGTAGGTGGCCAAGCGCACGCGGCTGTCATTTGGACCACCGCGCGGGATCGCTTCGGCAGAGGCGAGGCCGGGCAACAGGGCAATGACAAAAATAAGCGATCTTATAAACAACAACGTCAGTTCTCCAATCTGTCGGAGCGGATGGAATATTCGAGCACGGTAAACCCAAACGGATTGGTCCAGACCTCGTCGATGGAGCGACGGGTTTCGGGACGGAACTCGAAGAGAAGCGTGGCGGTGAAGAGCCCGGTCTGGGTGCCGTTGATGGAGGTCAGCCGCTTGCGCAAGCGCACGGTGGCGCGGTTGGATCCGATCCGGTTGATGCTGAGAATTTCCACGTCGAGCCGGGCATTGGGGCCATAGACGGTCGGTGGATAGTTTTCATTTGCGCTGTTCCATATCTGGCGCAGCCTGCTCTCGGCGGCCCCGTCCGAGCGGCGCAGGACGCTGCGGATGCGCAGATCGTTATCGAGCTGATTGTAGATCTCCCGGTCGGTCACATAGCGGAAGACCTCCGCCTCGATGATCGCCTGGTTGGCGGTCACCGAGGAAGCGCCCACCGAGGCCTCGGGGAGTGCAAAGCCGGTAGCGGGATCATAGGGGACAACGACGGGGGGCGGATCGACATCGAGGATCGAGACAGCCGCGGCACTCAGACAGCCGATGATGCCGAAGACAAGACCTGCCAGACCAAGGCGTTGCCAGAGCCGTTCGCGGCGCAAGGCACCGTAGACCAGTTCTTCCTCGATGATCTCTTGTTCACTCGCCACGTGTCACACCCCGCAATCACTCGGCCCGGAGGTCCGGCAAGGTGAAATCCATGAAGCGCTGCTCTTCGGCGATGGTGGCGGCATCGATCACGCCGCCCGTGCCATCGCCCACGGTTTGAATCGCTTCCAGCTGCCACATCGCCACGAGGGCGATGGCCAATTCAGCTGTCACGCGCGTGTTGAGATCGACGCTTTGCTTGAGCTCTTCCATGTCGTCGATGAGCCCGACAAGGCGGTCTACCCGCTCGAGCGATTGGCCGGCATCCTCATAGCTGTTCTGGGCCGCCGCCGAGACGAGCGCACCGGTCGTGGCCTGCGTCGCCACGCGGTTGGCCCCGGGATTGCCGCTGGTGGCCATTTCCGAGAGGGTGTCTTCATCGAAGCCGAGATCGGCCAGCACCCGGTCCATCTGGGTTTCGATTTCGCCTGCGCCAGAACCGGACAGGCCCGAGAAATCCCCAGTCTTGATCGCCTCAATAGTGGCGAGGATGTCCCCGAACTCTTGGTCGAGCAGGCCGTTCAACTCGTCTTCCATTTCCGTGCGGATGATCTCGGGAAGCTCGGCAAGGCGGGTGAGTGCTTCATAAGTTCTTTGCAGCTCCGCGAGTTGATCCGTGAGTGTGGCAAGCTGTTCACGGAGCTGCGTCAGCTGCTCGTTTTGCAGAATCTCGTCTTCGATCATCTGCCGGAGCTGCTGGATGTTTTGCGCGATATTCTGGGTGTCGACGACCGGCACACCTTGCGCCACGGCAGCGGACAGGGTGCCGAGATGCAGACCGATCCCAAGCGTCGTGGCCAATGCCGTCCTCACGAGCAAATCTCTCATCAGTCTATCTCCCTGATCGTGAATTCCATGAACGTGCCTTCGGCCATACGCGCACTGGCCTGGGCCAGCTCTTCGGCGGAAAGGACGCGGGTGCGCGCCGCCTGAAGCCGGATGCGGGCAGCGACGAGGCGCACGAGTTCGGCGCGGGCATAGGTGTTGAGTGCGATGCTTTCCTGCACGTCTTCAGTCTCGGAAATCCGTTCGACGATATCGCGGATGCGCAGGGCGGCTTGGCGGATCGCGGCTGGTGAGTTGCTGCCATAAAAGGCCGCCCCATGACCCGTGAGCGAGAGGTTGGCATTGGCGAGAAGCGTGGGGTCGATCGTGCCAAGCGCTTCGATCCCGCCGATACGGGTCAGATAGAGATTGTAGCGTTCAGGGATGACCGACACGTAGTGCTGGGTCTCGCGGAAGGGTGGCACGCCGCCATACTCGAAAACCCGGCCGGGTCCGGCGTTATAGGCCGCGAGGGCGTTGATGATGTTGCCATCGAATGTGTTGAGCTGGGTCGCGAGATAGCGCGCGCCACCATGCACCTGCAGATAGGGGCTGTCGTAATATTCCGGATTGATGCCGAGATCGCTGGCGGTGCCCGGCATGATCTGGGTGAGACCATAGGCGCCAACGGGAGACCGTGCCCCAATCGTAAACCGGCTTTCCTGCCAGATGAGGGCCTGTAGAAGCGCTCGCCACTGGACGGGTGAGAGCCCTGCGCGGCCAACTCCCGCAAAGCCGCTGGTTTCCTGGGCGACGCGGATGATGAGCTGCTCGATGGTCTCGGACGCGTCGCCGAACATCTGCGCACCGCCGGGATTGGGATCTATCTCGCCCGTGCCATAGACGGCTTCCACGGCGCGGTCGGGATTGCCGCTGCCGCTTTCCAGCCCCGAGACCATGGCGGGCAGGCCCTGACCGCCGAAGCTGGTCTGGGCATCGAGGATGCGTCGGAGGGTTTCCAGCTGCTCCCGTTCGATCTCGGCGATGAGTTCGCGCACTGCAAGTTTGTCGGCCTGGATGGCAAGGTCTGTCTCTCGATCCCCGGTCTCGACGATGTCACGCGCGGTCAGCCCACTGTCATTGGTCGGCACACCTTGGGCGAAGCCGAGACCGGGCAGCAGGCAAAACGCGAGGATATGAGGCAGGCTAGACGTCAACGTCGCCCTCCGGCGCGCCGAGCGGTGCGAAGTGGCAATCCTGGGCTGTCGCTGCCGTCGAGGCGAGAAAGGAAAAGCAATTGGCCTGCGGCTCCCGATACTGGGTGCAGGAGGTCAGCGCGCCGAGCGCAGCCAAAGTGATAAGAATACGGATCATGAAAGCCTCCAGAAGTCTGGGCGGTCGCGGTAATCGGCGCCGACGAGCGCCTCGCCTTTCTCCATGCCGCCGAGGATGGTGAGCGTGGGACCAAGGGCGCTCAGATCGGCATCGACGACGATCGAGCCCTGATCGTCGCGGATCAGCGCCAGGCGGCTGTTGCTGCCCGTGTTGAGAAGGACGTCGAGTTCCTTCTCCGTGAGGTTCAGCATGGCGTAATCCGCAGGCTGCGCGCGGATATTGGGCAGCAGGATCTGCGTCGGCACGGCCTCGACGATGGTCTTGCCGGTCCGGGTGCGCTCGAGCTGGCTCGCGTATTGCGTCATCATCACCGCGACGGTGTTCTGCTTGCGCGCGGTCACCAGCCAGTTCGACAGCCGCTCGGCGAAATACGCGTTATCGAGGGCCTTCCAGGCCTCGTCGATCACGATGATGGTGGGGCGGCGATCCTCGATCTCGCGTTCGACCCGGCGGAAAAGATAGGAGAGAACCGCCATCCGCTCCTTGTCGGCCTCGCTGTCGAGAATGCCGGTCAGATCGAAGCCCACGACATCGCCTTTGAGCGAGAAGGTGTCCTCGAGGCTCTGCCCGAAGATCCAGCCATAGCGGCCGTCCTCAGACCATTCGAGCAGGCGCTGGTGCAGATCGCCGCCATCATCGGTGGACACAAAAAGCGATGCGAAATCCCGCCAGTTCCGCAGGGCCGGATTGGAGGCCTGGGCATTCTGGCGCACGACTTCCTGGATGCGGTTGGTCTGTGCGGGCGTCAGGGGCTTGTCGGCGCGGTAGAGAAGCGTGGCAAGCCAGTCCGAGAGCCAGGCGGTCCCCCGCGCATCGGTTTCGGTCCAGAGCGGATTGAGACCCGTGGGCTGGCCTGCGTTCAGGGACGCGTAGCGCCCGCCATTCGCGCGGACCGCCATCTCCATACCAAGACGGTAATCGAAGACGAAGATCCGCGCCCCTGCTCGACGGGCTTGGGTCATCAGGAAGGCCGACAGCACCGATTTGCCCGACCCGGGTCGTCCCATGATCAGGGTATGGCCGCTGGTCGGTTCTTTGTCGGGCGAGCCTTGCTCGTGATAGGAAAACCGATAGGCGCTTTGCTCGGGCGTAGGCAAATATGTGACGACCCGGCCCCAAGGGGTAAGTGCTGCGGGTTTGCCGAGCTGTGTCCGGTGAAAGGCCGCAAAATCCGCGAAGTTGCGATTGGTGACGGCGCTGGCACGCACGCGCTTGGGCTGGTTGCCGGGATGCTGGCTGAGGTAATGGGCCTTTGCGGCGACCCGCTCACCGATCATCTTCACGCCTTCGGTCGCGGCGGCGTTCACGATTTCGGCGCTGAGCGTCTGCAGCTCGTCCAGCGTTTCGCAGAAGAGCGTCACGACCATGTGATGCTCGCCGAAGCTTTGGCGCTTGGCCTCGAGATCATCGGCGGCGATGTCGAGCGCTTCCAGGAGCGAGAGGGCCGCGTCCTGGCTCGCCTGCATCTGGCGCTTTTGCCGCTTGATGCGGCCCGCCATGAGGTTCGAATTGATCGGTGTGAAGGAATGGGTGACGATCATGTCGACCGGCAGGTTCAGCATGTCGAACATGGTGCAGGAGGTGCCTTCCGAGTATTCCCCGATGGTGAAACTCTTGCCGTAGCGATGGCCCACGACGCCTTCCGAGAGCTCGAAATGATCGCCTTGAAACGTCACTCGCGTGTTGGCGACGTTGAAGGACAGGAAGCCATAGGTGTTCGCCGGATAGAGCGGCAGTTCCTGGCCAGTGTTGAGGGCCCCTAGGAAGCCAATCAACTCGCCGGACTTGGCCGAAAGCACACGTGGGTTAAGCTCCGTCAGGCCAGACAGGAACACGTTCACGGCCTCGCCCAATCGGCGAAGGCGCTTCTCGGTCGCTTCCTTGAGGCGATCCGGCGCGCTGCGGTTCAGGAATGGCAGGACGCTTTTTGGAGGCGGGCGATGGATGATCGTAAGGGTGAGCGTCTTGTCGCGCAGCCCGCTGGTCTCTAGCTTCTTGCGCCAGAGCCGGTCGACTTCTCCCGCGAAACTGTCCTCGCGCAGCGGCTCGAGGTCCGGCGTGATCGCCTTCGAGACCTTATGGACGTAATAGCTGAACTCCGGCCCCAATTGCGCAATGATCCGGGCAAAGAGCGCGGTCACCTTGTCGAGATAGGCGTCATCGGTCGTATAGCTATTGACCCCGTCGAGCCGGATGCACTGGAAAAGCTCGTTGACCCGGGTCCGCACGGTCTGGTGATCGACGAGGCTCACATAGGGCAGCATGTGCGCGAGGCGGGTCTCGCGCGCATACCACTCCGGCGTCATCGTGCGGAGATCAAGCGCGGCTTCACGGGGCATAGCTGTCCCCGCCGTGGATGGAGCGGTTCCGCGTGGGCGGCGTCTCTTGCAGCGCCGTCATCATCACGTCGATGAAACGCGGATCCCAGTCCGCGGCCTTCCAGAGAACCGGGTAGAGCAGGGCGGCTACGCCCAGCACCGCAATGTGCTGGACCCAGACGAACAAGAGCACCGAGCCGAAAAGCCAGACCATCGCGTACATGATGGGCAGGCCCAGAAGCTTCGGAGGGCGCACGAGGCCCAGAAAGAGAGGCGCGCGCTCAGCCACCGGCGAAAACCGCGGCGACGATGGTGGGAGCGGCCGCAACACCAGCGATCCCGACGAGGACCCAGAGCGCCTGACGCAGATCGATGATATTGAAGAACCAGCTCAAGAAAACGCCAAGGACCGCGAGTGTGGCGATCACGACGCCGAGCGGGCCGGTTAGAGCATCGACAATGCCCTGCAACAAGCTTTGGATCGGGGATAGATCGATGCTTTGGGCAAGGGCGGGCTCGGCAATGAGCAGGAATAGCGCCAGTGAGGCGACAAAGAGGTTTGAAATCTGTCTCATGAATTTGATCCTTCCAATCGGGCCACGACGGCCATGACACGGGCCACGTGGTTCTGGGTTTCTCTGTAGGGGGGAATGCCGCCGTACTGGCGCACAGCGTCCGGCCCGGCGTTGTAGGCCGCGAGGGCAAGACGCGGATCGCCAAACGTGTTCAGCATCATCGCAAGATAGCGGGCGGAGCCGTCGAGGTTTTGAAGGGGATCACGCGGATCGACGCCAAGATCGCGCGCCGTCGCGGGCATCAATTGACCAAGGCCAATGGCGCCAGCACTCGAGACCGCATCCTGCCGATAGGCGCTCTCGACTTCGATATTGGCACGGTAGAGCGTCAGCCAATCACGAACCGAGAGGTCTGCGCGGCGCAGCGCAGGGTGCCCGGCATAGCGAAGGGCGGTGGCTTCTATGGCATTTAGAACTTCAGCGCGGGGTAGGGGAGCAGGCCGCGCAAGGGCAGCAACCTGAACTTCGTCTGGCCCAAGGTCAGTCTCACCGAGTATCGCCAGCCCATCAGCCGCCGACCCCTGTCCAATGCCATCATTGTAATTGCGGGCAAAGCTGTTCTGGGAGCGGGACGGGGTCAGAGAGCCATCGCTCTCCATGACCAGCACCATTTGCGCAGTGGCGGGACCCGCGAGATACCAGAAAAGGAGAAGGCTACTTGCTGCTGCCCTTGTCGGTCGCAGCCAGCTTGTGCGTCGTCCGCTGGCCTTCTTCGAGCGGGACATCGGCATGGGAGAAACCGATGCCGATAAGGAAGGAGACCACGCCCGTGATGGTTTTGAATTCGCGGATCTTGATGTCGTTGTAGGTCGTTCGGGTTCGGGCCGTGACCAGCAGCTTTTCCACACCCTCGTCAGAGACGACACGCATGATCCAGACCCCGTAATAGCTCGGGCCCTTCTTGTGTGCCGATTCCTGGCACAGGATTTCAGCGCTATAGCCACTTTCCACGAGTTCGCGGAAACGTGCTTCCGTAACCACATTTGGTGCTTCGATGTCCCAGTTCATGGCCCGGCTCACGCTTTCTTCAAACGCGCAACATCCGGGCATTCCCACTTGAAGCCCAGAGTTACGATAGTATATTATTAACTGCAAGGATATATTGCAGCGATACGGCTGTATCTCGGTTGCTCAAACTCTAGGCATGGCCATTGGCGTCTATCAAGGAAATAAGAGGTTCTAGAAACCTACGGTTGAGACGCTTCCTCGCTGCGCAAGTTTGGATACTCATTTTCCTCGTTGAGGAGGCAAACAGTGCAGGAAGCTGTCTCGCCCCGGTCCGGCCCTTCGTGCCAAGCGATTCGCAGGCCGCCCGGGATTATGCCGACATCATCCGACGGGACTTTGAGGTCTACATCGCGGACATTCAGGACTACTTTCGCTGCCTCGAGCAGGAGCGTGCGCGCGCCTTCGAAGAAGCCCGCGAAGTCAGTCAGGATTACGGTCGGTTTCTCGAACTGGTGGGGGATTGATGGGCCTCTGGGCATGCACCAGACTTGCACCCCTTGGAAACCAGACGCCGATAACATCCTCAAATATCTACTTTTTAGATAACGGATTTCATCCGCTAGCGACGTCACAAAAGGTATGTGACGCGTGGCGAAAACAATCAGAACAAATGGCCAGTTGGCGCTCGTCCGTGCGTTGGTTGATGCACGTCAGAATGCAGGTCTCAGCCAGCAGCAGTTGGCGGCGAAGCTCAATCGCCACCAGTCGTTTGTGGCACGTCTCGAAAGCGGCGAGCGTCGTATCGACGTCGTGGAGTTTACAGTTCTGGCGAGGGTCATTGGCTTTGACAAAAATGAAGTCCTGTCGATTGTCGAAGCTGCCACGGAGTCCGACCACAAGATTTGAAAACAACGAAATTTTGGGAGGCACCGCATTGGACGTCCCCACGTGAAGTGAGCTCCTTCAAGGAAGAGTAGCCAGCAAACATCCACCAATTGCGTCATGCTTTGCAGGCGAAGCCTGAGAACACGATGCCGCGATTGCAGCGCCAAAGTGCAGGAAGTCAGTAAACAGTGGACGATGATAAAGGTGAAGGCGTTGCGATCGCCAATCTGATCGGGACCGACGGGCGTAGCGTTGTTGGTTGGGTGTATCGCTGGAGTACGAGTGAGCTTGCGGTGATGTGGGGCGTCCATGGGTCCAAGCCGGTATCGGAAGCCCGGCCGGATCTGACTGAGGAACAGAAGCAGGAAATCGACTTCGACGGTTTGAAGCGGATCGGAAGCGGCGACAGCAAATAGGCTTCTCAGGTAGCCGCCAGTTCATATTGATGGATACGGTACGCCAGCATACCAGAAATTGGGGCCGCACGCGGCGAATGCGGACTCTGAGCCCAGACTCACCGATGCTGCGGGGCGCGCGAATGTCGGCTTTCGTTCGGCGCGTCGCACCATGATGGAGTTAGTCAGCTTCCACCAAGTCACTCCGGGCATCGCGGATGATCATCCACGACGAATGCAGGAAAAGCCCCGCGATCGCGAACGCGACGATCAGGTCGGGCCATGCACTGCCAAGCCACGCGACCAGCCCGGCGGCGATGACCACGGCGAGGTTGCCGATGGCGTCGTTGCGAGAGAACAGCCAGACGGCTCGCATATTGGCATCACCCTTGCGGTGCTTTAGCAGCGGCAGCACCGCGAGGATGTTTACGATCAGCGCACCTACCGCGAAGGCTCCCATCAACCCGGCTTCTGGCGTGGTCTGGTTGAGGACACGCCAGAGCGTGCTGCCGACAACGCCAAGGCCCAGAAGGCCCAGAAACACGCCTTGGATCATCGCCGACCGCGCCCGCCATGTCAGGCTCCAGCCGATGGCGAGCAGGCCCAGAAACGTGATCGCACCATCGCCCAGAAAATCGAGCGCGTCTGCCTTCAGCGCCTGCGAACCGGACAGGAACCCGCCGAACATTTCGACCACGCCGTATCCGAGATTGAGCGCGACCACGATCCAGAGCGCGCGGCGATAGCTCGGGTCCTTGTAGGCCGGATCGGACGATGTATCGCCGTCCTCGATCTTCTCGAAACCGTAGCCGGTCGCGTCGAGCGCGGGCCGCACTTTCGGCAGATCGCCGTCCGCGATCCGCAATGTCATGATGTGGGTGGCGGCGGACACTTTCACGTCGCCTTCGGCCACGCCCGCAGACCGGGCCGCGCGCTCGATCTCGGCGGCATCTTTCGCGCAGTCCATGCCTTGCACCCGCATTCGGATCGGGGAGGAGGCTGTCGCCAACTTGCTGTTATCGGGCTGGCTCATGTGCGATCCTTTTTGTGGTGGCGGGCGAAAAGGTACGCTGCTAACGTATCAGTGGATAATGATATGACAGCGCAAAACATTCAAGACGATCTTTCGGCACCCGATACACTGGAACTGCGGGCAAAGCTCTTCCGGGGCCTAAGCGATCCCAGCCGTCTGACGATCCTCGATGCGCTGGTGTCGGACGAACGCAACGTGCAGGAAATCGTCGGGCATACGGGTTTGGGTCAGCCCAACGTCTCGAACCATCTGCGCTGTCTGCTGGAATGCGGGCTGGTCAGTCGCCGCAGCAAAGGCCGTTTCGTTCGGTATCGTCTGGCGGACAGGCGGGTCGCCGATCTCATCCGTGATGCAGATCAGCTACTTGCCTCGACAGCCAACGGAGTTGATGCCTGCCAAAGCTATACGGACTAACCGGCGCGACCTGCTGCAATGTCCTATCGGTGCGCCAAACCTGAAGCAGCCATCTGCGCATCCGCAGCGAATGCACCCTTTGTCCCGCTCAGCTGACCTTGGCATCGACAGTAGCGAACGACCGGTGATTGAGTAACTCCGAGCACTTAGGTCAGCACGGATGAATGCCAACGCTGTCTTTGACGGCGCTAGTAGTTCACCTGCTCAAAACCGTAGTTGCCTTCATAGTCACGCCAGTCGACAAATACTGAGCGGTGATAGATGCCGGGGCAATTTTGCCCCCATCTTTCGAGACCAATTTGAGCGGTGGGGAGGGCGGTGATGGAAGTTCTTTGCCAAGCGAACTCACCTTGCGTTCCATATGTGCCAAGAACAACGTTGGCGCTACGTTCGCAATCTCCTTCGCTTCCAGCCTGGTATTGTCTTGCGTACTGGATATTAAAGACGCGAATAGACCGCACGAAATTGAACTCAGGACCGCTGATATCGATGTCCGCGCGATCTTGAACAAGCCGGAGGGCTCTATCGGCGAGTACGAAGTCATTAGGGGCATCTGGAGTGCGCAAAGCAGCCTCAATCGGGGTAGCGACATCTTGCGCTGGAAAAGACTGTCGCGGTTCAGTGCGGTTGTTCTGTAAGAACGCTTCAAAGATGCGGTTTACACTGTTTGGTGCTGGAGCGGTCTCATAGGACGCACCCATTGGACAGCGCCAAATTTGGAGCGGCGGCTCCACTGGCCAGGGCGTAATCCGCCGGATGAATTCGGCGCGAGCCCGAGCACAAGGGACAGAAGCGGGCCAGCCACCAGAGAGACACAAGAGGATTGCGCAATCGATCGGGTATGTCTGCGCTCGGGCGGACATCGGTAGTGAAAGGCCTGTCACGGTTAAAGTGACTACGACCGAGGGGAGAAGCTTCTTGAGTAAATGACGCATGCTGAGGACCCTCTGTGACAGACCTCAGCATACATACGAAAATATACTATCGCAACACTAAGTATAAAGACGCATAATGAAGTTTATGTTAACCAACTGGCGCCCTGAGCCGCTAAAACATTACGATTTGATAATGCCCCGGCAAGGGCAGTGCCACCGTACCAAAGTTACTCCTTTGCGAAAGGAGCGACCATGTTCAGAACTTTCGGATTGCTCTTGGGTCTCGCAACTGCTGTAGTTCTTTTGTTTATGGTTTCGAACAGATGCTGTCTTCTGCGAAGGCATCTGATTGAAAGCTACTCTACCTTTCACTTGCCCAGGCGATTGCCGCCTTCATTTCCGCCGGGTCGAACTAACGGAGTTCTGCCGTGGTCAGCACGTCGGCGAACCTGGTTCCCCACTCCAACAAAGCCCCTTCGCCCACCACAGCGACGCGGCGGAAGTCATTCCTATGGGCTGTGTCGATTTTCAGAACTTCGAGCAGAGCGGACGGCCCATCGTAGCCTTCGAACCTCGTGAGATCGAGAACCAGGCCGGGCTTACTTGTCTCTTGCAGGCGCTCATGAAGCAGGGCGTGCATCCGTTTCAGGTCGCTTTCGCTGAGCTTGCCCTCGCAGGCGAGGCCAATCGTGTCGTCATGAGCTGTCAGTGTCTCGGTGAACATGGTTTTCCTCCTCTTTTTCCGGTTTGCCGTGACCGTAAAGGTCAGCGTTTTCGTGTGCGCGGTCTTCGTGCTCAAATTCCAGACTCGAATGACCGATGCTGAAATCGTCCTTCAGCCGGTCCTTGATCGCGGCCTTGATCTTTTCGATTTGACCCCAGCCGTCCGCTGTCAGCACGACGTGGCAGTCCAGAGCCGCCTCGTGCTCCTGCATCTGCCACAGATGCACGTGATGAACGTCCGCGACACCATCCACACCCCGCATCGCCTGAACGACGGTTTCATTATCGATGTCCGGTGGACTGCCGAGCATCAGCGTCCGAATCGGACCGCCGATCTCGGTAAATGCGAGGTAGAGGATGTAGAGAGCGATGCCGATGGTGATCGCCGGGTCGACCCACCGCATGTTGTAGAGGAGGATGAGCGAGCCGCCGATGATGACCGCCACGGAGGCCAAAGCGTCCGATAGGTTGTGCAGGAAGAGCGCACGGATGTTCACGCTGCCTTTCTGCATCGAATAGGTGAGCAGCGCCGTCAACGTGTCGACGACCAGTGCCACACCGCCCAGGATCACCACCGTCCAGCCCTGTACCTCTGGTGGGTCGATCATGCGCATGCCACCCTCGTAGATCAGGTAGAAGCCGATCAGGATAAGTGTCGTGTAGTTGATGAGCGCTGCGACGATTTCTACCCGCCCATAGCCGAAGGTCATGCGCTTGTCCGCCGGGCGGCGAGCGATCTTACGCGCGAAGAAGGCGATCACCAGCGACGCCATGTCCGAGAAATTGTGGAGGGCATCCGCGATCAGCGCGAGGCTGCCGGAAAGGATCCCGCCGACGATCTGCGCGACCGTCAGGAGGCCGTTGGCCCAGATGGCGATGGAGACGCGACGATCACCGGATTGAGGATCGATGTGGGCGTGGCCGTGATCATGCGGCACGGTTCGTCTCCTCATGGCGGTGGTTCGGCCGATCGAATCCGGGGACCGGCGGCAAGATTCCGCGGCGGATGCGGCGAACCCTGGCATTCATCCAGTGACGGATGACGTGGCGATAGAGCAAGTCGCGCACAAATCCGAAGTTCTGGCGGTGATTGACCCATCCGTCGCCCAAGTCCACCTCTACCCAGGAGTGGAGGATTTCGGACGGCGCGAGGGGATAGACGAGTTCCGGAACGACGCCTCTCTGAAGCGCCTTGTGGATTGTGAACCCGTGCAGTCGGCAGCGAACTCCCACGCCACGCAGCAGGGCCATGAGGAGCGTGCCCTTGGTGTTGCACTGCCCGTGGCCATCTGCGAGGACCTCGGACGCCGGAATGTCGTCGGCGCGGTTGTAGCCGAAGGTAATCTCGTTCCTGACGAAATCGTAGATGGCCCCAATTCGGTCGTCGCTGGGAAGGTCTGCCCAGCCGCGCTCCTCGATCAGTTTTGCAATTGAGGTCGCGTCAAAATCCAGCAGCCGGGTTTTGGCCAAATGAGGGTCGGCGGGGTTCACGGGATACCTCCTCGAATCGTTCACGAGAATATGTAGTTGCTACAGTCACTGTAGCTTCAAGCCCCGATTTCAGGCCGAGTCCTTGGTTACCTGATCGTCATTGTGCACCGCCTTGTGGTGTTCACCATGCGCGTCTCTCAGGATTCCGACGCCACCCCAGGCCGCGATGCCGGCGACAATCACGCCCACGACAAGGTCCGGCCAATTCGTTCCGAGCCAGGCTACGAGCCCGCCTGCGACGACGATTCCGAGATTGGCCGCGAAGTCGTTCCAGCTGAACGTATTCGCCGCTCGGATGTTTACGTCTGGATCGCGAAGCCGTGCCAGCAGCCAGACGCAAAGTGCGTTGATGGCCGCCGCTACCAGCGCCATGACAATCATGATCGTGCCAAGAGGATCCGATCCGCCGACGTAGCGGCGCCACGCGTCATACAGGATTCCAAGGGCGAAGAGGATCAGCAGGCCGCCCGAAACGTTCGCCGCTCCGCGCTTCCACTTGGCGGAGCGGGACAGCGCGAAGAGGCTGATCGCGTAGACGAAACTGTCCGACAGATTGTCGAGGCCATTGGCGATAAGCGCGCTTGACTCGCCGAATGCGCCCGAGGCGAAGAAAGCGACTGCCAGCCCGATGTTGAGACCCAGCACGATCCAGAGTGTGCGTCTTTCCGTTGCGTTTCTCTGCTCCGCCATGCCGGGTATCCAAATTAGTGAATTGCCAATGAGTAACTAACACCGGGCTTTTTGCGTTCCGATCAAAGGTCGTCGAAATTGCTCAGGCGCCGATCTCTTCATGGTCGGTCAGGCATTCGGAATGGTCGCGCAGTACCTCGAGCACACGGCAATCAGAAGTCTGTCCGCCGCTGCACTCATGCACCATCCGCTTCAATTCCGTCCGCAGCGCCTCGAGCCGCGCCAATCGTTGCTCGACCTGTTTGAGTTGCCGACGGGCTATTGCATCCGCCTCAGCGCAGGACTTTCCCGGATGATCGCTGAGATCGAGGAGCTCACGGATCGCGTCCAACGAGAACCCCAGTTGCCGTGCGTGCCGGACGAATGACAAGCGGTCGAGTTCGGCGTCGCCATAGCGTCGTTGGCCCCCCTCGGTCCTGCCGGGCTCAGGCATAAGTCCGATCTGCTCGTAATACCGGATGGTCTGCACCTTTGTTCCGGTCTTCTTCGCCAGCGTCCCAATCGTCAGCATTTCCGCTCCCCACATTACCTACAGTGGGTGTAGCTTTATGCGGTGCGCATCACAAGCTTCACCCGAGTTTCACAGATCGGTGATTGTTGGCCGATCGATGACAATCACGCTTGAACCTACAGTAGCTAGAGGATGTAAACGCACACAAAATATAGAATCAGGTTCGGGCGGAGCGGCGTGAGGCTTTCAGGTCTTCAGAAGGTATTGTGGGTGTTGGCGGGCGCGGCGGCGTTCGTTTTCATCTGGCTGTTGCTATGGTCCGACTACCGTGCCGATCTTGCCCGCACCGAGAGTGAACCACCGTTTCTTGCTGATTTCGAACTGACCGATCATCGCGGCATGGTCCAAACGGACGAAGATTTCGCAGGGCGCTGGATGCTGGTCTTCTTTGGCTTCACCAATTGCCCCGACGTCTGTCCGACAACACTGTCCGAAGTCGCGGCCGTGATGGAGGGCCTGGGCGATGAGGCAGCAATGGTTCAGCCGATTTTCATAACGATTGATCCGGAGCGGGATACGCCGACTGCACTTGCCGAGTATGTGCCCCTGTTCGACGCAGGGATCATCGGGCTGACCGGTACACCGGAGCAGATCGCCGCGACATCCGAAACCTTTCCGATATTCTTTGAGCGGATCGAGCAGGCGACTGCGCCGGGCGGATACACGATGGGTCACACGTCGCATCTTTTCCTTTTCGACACGCAAGCAGGCTTCGCGGACTCCTGGCCCTACGGCACGCCCGCCGAAGAGATCCTCGCCGATCTGAGACAGAGGATCTGATCGTCATGACCCGACTTTCCGGAGAGACGGCCCTTGGCCTGGCCTGGATCATCGCGCTCACCGCGTCGCTTGCCGTGCTCTTCATCGGCGAGGTTCTGGGGCAGACACCTTGCGTGCTCTGCTGGTTCCAGCGTGCCTTCATGTTCCCCTTGGCCATCATCCTCGGGCTTGGGCTGTGGTGGCAGGATCGGCGCGTGGGTCGCTACGGGATCGCGCTGGCTTTGGGCGGTGCCGCCGTCGCGCTTTGGCACTTGGGCCTCTATGTCGGCGTTATCCCCGAGCGTATCCAGCCCTGCACGGCGACCGGCCCATCCTGTACCGACGACAATCAACTGGTCTTCGGCATTCCGATTCCTTTGATGGCGCTCGTCGCCTTCGCGATGATCGGTCTGCTGTCGGCTCTCTCACTGAAGGAAACACAAAAATGAAACGACGCGGCCTCATCCTGTCCGTTCTCGCGCTCGGGGTCGCCGGTTTCGGCGGTGCCGCCTGGTATGCCACCCGCCCCGACCCGATTGCCGCGTCCGATCCCATCGACCCTGAAATGGCCGACGCGCTGATCCGACCCTATTCCCCGATCCTCGGGCCCGAGGATGCGCCCGTAACCATCGTTGAATTCTTCGACCCGGCCTGCGAGGCATGCCGCGCTTTCTATCCGGTCGTCGAGGATATCATGGCGGAGCACGGAGACGCGGTGCGCGTTGTAATCCGCTATACGCCTTTTCACGGCGAGGCGTCGGTAGAAGCGATCCGTGTGCTCGAGGCGGCGCGCATGCAGGACGTGTTTGAACCTGTGCTCGAGGCAGTCTTGCGAGAGCAGCCCAGATGGGCGTCTCACGGGACCCCGGCACCCGGATTGATCCTTGAGATTGCAGCAAGCGGAGGTCTGGATGTCGAAGCTGCCCGGACACAGATGCTGGCCCCCGGTGTTGTGGCGGTGCTCAACCAGGACCGCGCCGATGTCGAGACAGTCGGGGTCCGCCAAACGCCCACGTTCTTCGTGAACGGCAAGCCTCTCGATCCGTTCGGTGAGGCCGAATTGCAGAGGCTGGTGGCAGTGGAAGTTGCGGCAAGCCAAAGCTGATTTGCGGAGGCAGGAGAAACGAGTGGTGAAGAAGTTGAGATATACCAATGCATTGGCCGTGCTTTTGACGGTTGCAGGGCTGTCGGCCCCCGCACTGGCCGGTTCGGAGGATGTCGTGGTCGAGAATGCGTGGTCCCGCGCCTCGATCGGCGTCAACAGGCCAGGTGCCGCCTATATGACCGTGCGCAACACGGGTGAAGACGCCGTTACGCTGACCGGACTTGCGACACCGCTGGCAATGATGCCCGAGATCCATGAGTCGAAAACCAACTCCGATGGCGTCAGTTCCATGGCGCCTGCAGGCGAGATCACGATTGAGCCCGGCCAAAGCGTGGCATTGGAGCCGGGCGGGTTGCACGCCATGCTCATGAAGCTGCAAGAGCCGATGACCGAAGGCGAGAATTTCCCGCTGACACTGACCTTCTCGGATGGCGGCAAGGTGACGGTCGAGGTCCCAATCCTCGGAATCGCCGCGCGTGGACCGGAGGGCTGATGCAACGTCGGCAGCTCCTTCTATACGGCGCAGCCGGTGCCGGCGTTCTTGGCCTGACGCTCTTCGTGGGCTGGTGGCGGGTGGACGGGCCCGGTGCGCCTGAACCAAAAGGGCAGCGGCCCCTGCCCCTATCGGCGATGGAGTTCCGGCTGACCGACCACGAGGAAAATGAGGTAGGGCCTGGCAACCTGATCGGTCGTCCCACAATGGTGTTTTTCGGGTTCACCTACTGCCCGGACGTCTGCCCGACGACCCTATCGGATATTTCCGGCTGGCTTGAGGAACTGGGCGACGAAGCATCAGAGATGAACGTGGTCTTCATCACGGTCGACCCGGAGCGGGACACGGTCGAGGCCATGGCCGAATATGTCGGCTATTTTCATCCGGTCATTCGTGGCTGGACGGGGCCGGAAGACCAAATTGCCCGCGCTGCAGAAGGGTTTCGTGCCTCATTTGAGCGCGTCCCGACTGAGGGCGGCGGCTATACGATGAACCATACGGCAAGCGTATTCCTGTTCGATGCCGAGGGTGAGCTCGTCACCATGATCGACTATCACGAGCAAAGAGAATTCGCGGTGCCGAAGATCCAGCGCGCACTGACAGAAGACGTAGAGGGGGCAACATGAAGATAAGAACTGTCTTGGCGGCCGTTGCGGTCGCAGGCGCATTTTCGGTGACCGCCATCGCCATCTCTGGCGTTCTGTCCAAAGAACCGGTGCCCCCTGCGATTGCTGAAGCGACCCTCTGGACTCCCAATCCGCTTGCGCCGCCTCGGATTACCGAAACCAATTCGGTCCGCCCTACACTCGCCCAGGCGGATATCGCATTCGAGTTCAGACCCCGGCCGCTCCTGACCGTTTCCCCCGCTGATACCTCCTTGCCATCTATCGAGCCCCCGCTGGTCACCTGGTCGCGGGAGATTGCGTCCGGCGAGACGCTTGATGCGGTCCTTTCCGATGCGGGGCTGGATGCTTCGGATCGCGCCGAAATCGCCTTGGCGATTGGCACGGAATACGATCTGCGCCGTCTGCGTCCGGGTCACATCATTACGGTGGTTTCCACAACGGACGACAACCCGCGTCGTGTAGAGCTCGCCGTCGAAGACGGTGTCCGGATAGAGGCGGTCTTCGGCGAACAGCTTGCCGCCCGCGTGTTGGACCCGGATCCCGAATTGGTGACTTTCGCCGGCGAGGCGGTGATCGAGAGCTCGATTTTCGCCGCCCTGAACACGGCAGACATCCCCGCCCGTTTTGCGGTGGACCTGGCGCAGATGCTGGGCGGCACCGTGGATTTCCGTCGTGATCTTGCGGGTGGCGAGACGATGCGCCTCCTTTGGCGCGAGGCCCGAGACGGGAACAAGAGGATTGGTCAGCCCGAGCTTGCCTTTGCCGCACTGGATATCGATGGCTCGGTCTATGAAATCGTCTGGCCGAACGACGGCAGCGGCCAAGCGACGATCTATGTCGACGGAGAAGTCCTGCGCGTGTTTGCGCAACCGGTCGAAGGTGCACGGCTGAGTTCTGTGTTCGGGCGCCGCACCCATCCGGTCTACGGCAATGTACGGATGCACACAGGAGTCGACTTCGCGGCGGCGCGCGGCACGCCGGTACAGGCGACGGCGCCGGGCCGCGTTAGCTTCATCGGCCGACGCGGTGGGTATGGCCGGGTCGTCGAGATCGCTCATGGCTCCGACACCCTGACGCGCTATGCGCATCTGAGCGCCGTACCGGACGGGCTCACACAAGGGCAACGCGTGATGGCCGGAGATATGATCGGGCGGGTCGGTGCGACGGGTACCGCGACAGGCCCCAACCTACATTACGAAGTGCTGGTGGACGGTCGCCCAACCGACCCTCTCTCTGACGACCGATTGGCAGAGGCGGCCGAGCGTGAAGCGGACGACACGGCCGCGCTTGAGCGACTGCGTGAGGCGCGTTCACTTCTTGCTGAGAGGCTCGCCAGCGAATTTGCACAGACGACAACCGAAAGGCTTTGATCCATGAAACGATTTACTCCCGCCCTTGCCATCGCATTTGCCTTGCTTCCTGCGGCGCAGGCCGTCGCAGAGGCGATTCAGATCGACGTCCGGAAGACAAACGGCTGCGGCTGTTGCCTGTCCTGGATGAAGCACCTCGAGGAGAATGGCTTCGCGCCGATGGGCGAGGACATGTTCGGAGGATCTCTTGTGCGCTTCAAACTCGACAATGGCGTGCCGCAGCGCATGGTCTCCTGCCATACGGCTTTGGTCGACGGCTATGTGATCGAGGGCCACGTGCCGGCGGCTGACATCCAACGCCTGCTGGAGGACCGGCCAGACGCGGTAGGCCTGGCGGTGCCGGGAATGCCCTACGGGTCGCCCGGCATGGGACCGGAGGACGACCGGGAGGCTTACGATGTCTTCCTGATCCACGAAGACGGATCGACCGAGGTCTACACCAGCTACTCGGCTCCTGACTGAACTCGCGGCAGAACCTTAACAATTGGAACCCCTCTCCCCCATAGCGCTTGGCTTTCTTGGAAGCCTGGCCGCCGGATCGCTGACCGCGGTCGGGGCGGTCCCCGTTCTTTTTGGGCGCATCCCGTCCCGGGCCACGCGCGATCTGCTGCTTGGCTTCGCGGCGGGTGTCATGCTCGCGGCTTCGTTCTTCTCGCTGATCATCCCGGCTCTCGACGCAGCTGAAGGACAGTTCGACAACGGTGCTCTCCCGGCGGCCATCGTATGTGTTGCGATCCTGCTTGGCATGGGCGCGATCGCTCTGATGAACGAACGGCTACCGCATGAACATTTCAAGACGGGGCGGGAAGGTCCCGACGCCGCATCGCTGCGGCGCGTCTGGCTTTTCATCATCGCGATCACTATCCACAATTTTCCCGAAGGGCTTGCCGTCGGCGTCGGGTTCGGGGCTGACGGTTTGTCGGGCGGGTTGCCACTTGCGATCGGTATTGGATTACAGAATGCCCCCGAAGGTCTGGCGGTGGCGGTTTCGTTGCTCGGCGAGGGCTATTCCAGGCTTCGCGCCTGGGGCATCGCCGCTCTGACCGGTCTCGTCGAGCCCGTCGGTGGACTTCTCGGCGCAGGGATTATCAGTCTTTCGCAACCGCTGCTGCCCTGGGGTCTCGCCTTCGCAGCAGGTGCGATGCTCTACGTCATCAGCCACGAGATCATTCCGGAAACCCACCGATCCGGCCATCAGAACAGGGCGACGCTCGGCCTCGCCGTTGGTCTTGTGATCATGTTGTTCCTCGACGTCTGGCTGGGATAAGCTGATGAGAACTTGCCTCTTCGTCGGTCTGCTTGCTGCGCTGATCGCCTTTCTTGTCGATCAGGCAACGAAGGCAATCGTTGTGTCCAATGCGACTGTTCTTAGTTCCGGCGTATCGGTCTTTCCCGGCTTCAATCTCATCTACCTGCGCAATGACGGAGTGACCTTCGGGCTTCTCGGCGGCGCGCCGTGGTGGAGCCTTGTCTTACTGGCGCTTGGCATCTGCGTCTGGCTGGCGTTCATGCTGGTCCGTACCAGCAGCCGGGTCGAGGCCATTGCCTATGGTGCGATCATCGGCGGTGCACTCGGCAATATTCTGGACCGCCTGCGCTATCGTGCGGTGACGGATTTCCTCGATTTCTACATCGGGACGGCGCACTGGCCTGCCTTCAACATGGCCGATGTTTTTGTGGTTGGCGGCGTGATGCTGCTGCTCATTGCGCCGTGGGTTGGCGCTCGACTTCAGACCGATTCATGAAGCCGGGATTGCCGCAGTTCGTTAGTGAGGACCTGAACCTGTTCCAGCGCATGGGTCTTGCCCTTGCTGCCGGCGGATTGACGGTTTTGACTCTTCCGCCGTTTTCTTGGCTCATCGCGGTCCCTGTCGCCTTCTCCGTGCTCTTTATCGTTCTCCGGAACATCTCAACCTCGCGCGCTTTCCTTGTCGGTTGGGCTTTCGGACTGGGCCAATTCGGGATTGGAATTTCCTGGATCGCCGAGAGCTTTTACGTCGATGCCGAACGTTTCGGCGCACTGGCGATTCCGGCGGTCGCGGGTCTGTCCGCCGGACTTGCCATCTTCCCGGGCATGGCGGCGATGCTTTTTGCCGCCATCATGCAGCGCCGAGCTGTCGGCGGCATTGCGGCGGGCCTGCTGTTTGCAACCTGCTGGGTGGCCACGGAATGGCTGCGGGGTCATGTCCTGACAGGGTTTCCCTGGAACCTTGCCGCTTATGCCCTTGTCGACTATGCCGCCCTGCGCCAACCCGCCGCCTGGGTCGGAAGCTACGGTTTGGGCTTTCTCACGGTCTTCATCGGCATATTGCCAGGTGTGTTGACTGTGGCGGCGCCAAAGAGACGCGCGCCTGTTCTCGTGCTCTTCGCCGTTGCTGTGGCGGGTTTCTGGGTTGGCGGTGCGCTTCGGTCAGGGCAGGACGTGCCGCCGACAGACGTTGCTTTGCGCATCGTCCAAGGCAATGTGCCACAAGTCGAGAAGTGGGTACCGGGCAGCCGCCAGCGAACCTTGGAAAAATACCTGGGCTTGTCCGCGCAACCCGGACGTTTCGATTTGCTGCTTTGGCCGGAAACGGCCTTCCCCGGCTTTCTGGACGAAGATGCTGCGGCACGCGCGCGGATATCTGCAGCTTTGCCAGACGGCAGGATCCTACTGACAGGTGCGCCTGACCGAGTGGAGGGCGATGGGGGAACCAGATATTTCAACACGGTTCAGGCCTATGACGGCAGCGGCGAGGTTCTGACGGGGTATGCAAAACATCATCTTGTTCCGTTCGGGGAATATGTGCCCCTGAAAGGCTGGCTGCCCATCGAGCGGCTGACCGAAGGGTTGGGCGATTTCACGCCGGGACCAGGGCCGCGCACGCTGGCGATCCCTGGCGCGCCTCTGGTCGCGGTGGCGATCTGTTACGAGATCATCTTTCCGGGCCACGTGGTCGATGACCTTTTCCGCCCCGACTGGATATTCAACGCCACAAATGATGCCTGGTTCGGAACCAGCATCGGACCCGAGCAGCACCTCGCCTCCGCGCGGATGCGCGCGGTCGAGGAGGGACTTCCCGTGGTCCGGGCGGCCAACACTGGGATATCCGCGATCATCGACGCCAATGGAAATGTCGTCGCGCGTCTTGATACCGGGGAAACAGGCACCATTGATGCCGGCCTGCCGGGCGCGCGTACTCCAACGCCCTATGCGCGGTTCGGCGACTGGACCTTGTTGGTTCTTGTTTTTGGGTGCTGGGTCTTCGGCTGGCTGGCCAGTTTGCTCGGACGAGATCCCGATGCGCGGCATTTTGGAACGGAGGTATCCTGATGCTTGTGATCGTGAGCGCTATCGGAGGCGCGATCTGGGGTGGCTATCTGGCACGACGGAGGAGGGGGAATCACCTGGATATCCTCCAATATGCGGTAGCGTCTGCGATCGCCTTCGGACTTGTCGCCCTGTTTGCAACCATCGTGCTGTCGCGGGTTCTCGGCTAGCGAGCTTCGAAATTGCGCAAACGTGTCAGCGGCTTGAAGACCTGATAGCTCGAGGTCCCGATAGAGAATCGCGCGAATGTGCATCTAGGCGAGCTCATTTCTGATTGAGCCGTCGCTCGAACGCCTCCAATGTCGTCCCGCTGACGTGATGCTCGATCCCTTCCGCATCGCGTTCCGCGGTCTCTTCGTCGATTCCCAGGCTCAGAAGAAAGGCGACGACGACCCTGTGGCGGCGTCGACAGATCTCCGCGAGGTCCTGCCCGGCATCGGTGAGGAATATCGCGCGGTATGGCTCCCGCCGGACCAGACCAGCAGCCTTGAGCCGCGAGATGTTCTTGGTCACGGTCGGCGGCTTCACGCCAAGCCGCTCGGCGATCTCGACCGGTCTGGCCTCCCCGCGCGTCTCGATCAGTTCCGCGATCAGTTCGACGTAATCCTCCGCCATCTCGCTTTCATGTGCCTGACGCACGGTCGCAAAGCCATCGGCCTGCGCCTCGGGAGCCCGGTCGACCGCTTCGAATGGCTCACGCCCTTGTGATTGTAGCTTTGTCATACTCGGGACTTTGCAGCGAAACAGCGGGATTGACAACTTGTTTGCTTCGGGTAGATAAGTTAGCCATGTCTAACTTTTTACTTTGGAGGCCGTGGTGATGCGAAATATTATGAGAGTGCTGCTCGCCACACTCGCAAGTGCGCTCCTCCTGTCCGGACCTGTCGCCGCGACGCCGGCCAAGGAGGCGCCTTGGCTTCCCGAGGCAGCGGCCTACCGTCTGACGCTCTTTCTTGGAAATCTCGAGCCTCTGCCCTGGGACGACATCGAGACCGCCTGGACGGAACCCTACCGGGGTTCGGAATTCTCTGTCGGGGCGCTGGCGTGGCTGGACCGCAAAAGCGATATCGAGCTACCGAAACCGCCGGATCAATGACCGTGCGCCAGTGCTCCTTTCGCCATCTGCTCGCCCACCGGTTCTCCGCCTGAAGGCCCGGCCTCAACCTGATGGCCGTTCAGGAGCCGAAGTGCGTTGGCGACCACCAGCAGAGACACGCCTACATCCGCAGCAATGGCGCCCCACATTGAGGCCATACCGAACGCGGTCAGCCCGACGAACAGCGCCTTGGTCGCCAGCGATATGCCGATATTCTGGTGGATGATCGTCATGGCACGGCGCGAATGGCCGATAAGCCAGGGTACCTTGCCGATGTCGTCGGTCATCAGCGCGATGTCGGCCGTCTCGATCGCGGCATCCGATCCGACAGCGCCCATGGCGATGGCATAATGCGCCCGCGCCATGGCCGGTGCGTCATTCACACCGTCGCCGATCATCGCCACCATGTCGTGGCTTTCGACGAGTTCCTCAATGGCCGTCACCTTGTCTTCTGGCAAAAGTTCGGCGCGCACCTCGTCGATGCCGACTTCGGCTGCCACCGCGCGCGCGGTGCGTTCGTTGTCGCCCGTCAACATCACGATGGTCTTCACACCCTGCGCATGCAGACGCGCAACGATCCCCTTTGCATCTGGGCGGATGCGGTCGCGAAGCTCCAGTACGCCGGTCACGCCGGTCTCGTCACCCACGGCAACGAGGGTGCTCCCTGCCCCTTCGATCCGATCCCGCAGATCCGCCGGAATGGCATTGCCGAACCCCTTCTCTTCGGCGAAGCGATCCGAGCCGAGCCAGATAGCGCGCCCGTCGGCGCGTCCTTCCAGACCGCGCCCGGGCACGGTACGGGTGTCCTCTGCGGCAGACACGGAAACACCATCGGCTTCGGCGCGCGAGAGGATGGCGCGTGCCAGCGGGTGTGAAGACCGCGCCTCCAGGCTTGCTGCCAGCGCCATGAGATCGCGTGCGGAAACGCCGACCAGTGGGTGAACCGCCGCCACCTCAGGCTCGCCCATGGTGATCGTCCCGGTCTTGTCCATCGCCAGTGCCGTGGTCCGCCCCGGCGCCTCGACATAGGCGCCGCCCTTGATGAGCACCCCCGCCCGTGCCGACGCGGTCAGCGCTGCCACGATGGAGACCGGCGTAGAAATGACCAGCGCGCAAGGACATGCGATGACCAGAAGGACCAGAGCATTGTAGAACCAGTAGTCCCAGGCGCCGCCGAGCAGCAGTGGCGGCACCAGCGCGATGGCGATCGCCAAAGCCATCACGATGGGTGTGTAGATGCGCGCGAACTTGGCCACCCACTGTTCGACCGGCGCGCGGCGGGCATGGGCATCGCCCACCATGCGAATGATTTTCGCGAGCACCGTGTCCGAGGCGGCCTTCGTCGCCCGCACCGTCAGTGTGCCCTCGCCGTTGATCGTGCCGGCATAGACCTCGTCGCCTGGTTCCTTGGGCACTAGCGCGCTTTCCCCAGTAATTGGGGCCTGATCGACGGCCCCTGCCCCGTCCACGACCTCACCGTCGAGGGGGATCCGGTCGCCGCCGCGCACGATAAACCTTGCATTGACTGCCACGGCCGCGGCCGGAACGTCGGATTCAGATCCGTCGTCGTAAAGAACCCGCGCCGTTGGCGGCGCCAGATCGAGGAGCGCGGAAACCGCATTACGCGCCCGCCCCACGCTCCAGCTCTCAAGATAAAGCGAAAGCGAGAAGAAGAAGGCGACCGTCGCGGCCTCAAAAAACTCGCCGAGGCCGATGGCGCCCGCGACGGCCACCACCATGAGCAGGTTCATGTCGGGGCTAAGCCTCCGCGCCGAAGACCAGGCCTTGGGCGCGACAAGCCAGACGCCAAAAAGAATCGCGACGGCGAAGATCCCTGCTTCCACCATAGGCATAGGCACCTCGCCATGGCCCGCAAAGAGCCCGAGCGCGCCGCCCATGCCGGTCTCGACAATGTGAAAAAGGAATCCCGCCGCCCAGAAGCCGCCGCTCAACGAGGTAAAGCGCTTCTGACGTGCCAGATGCGCCGCCTGGTCCTCTGCTGCGTTGTCGGCATCCCATGGCTTGGCGCTCATGCCGGTCGTTGCGACCAACTGCGTGACTTCGTCGTCTGGTATCCTCTCGGCGCTATCGAGGATGGTCATTCGCCCGTTGATCACGTCGAATGCCAGGTGTTCGGTTCCGCCCACTTTCGGCCCGACAACCCGGTTCAGGATCGCCACCTCTTCGGCGCAATCGAGCCCGGAGACCTGAAAGCTCCTTCCGCCAGACGGCGCTGGCGCCGTGGACGCGACGTCCTTGCTGGCGTCGCAACAGGAGTTGCCTCTTGGGTCAGAATGCTCTTGATCACCCGGATGGCCGTGATCGTTGCGGTTGCCGTCGGAAGACATGGATTGACCTCAGGATTCATTGATTCCACATTGACATAGCCCCTACAGTAACTAGAGCTTCAAGGGCAACAAGTGGATATTCGTCCAGCAAGAAAGGCGCCCTGCGGAGGCTTGAAGCTAGCCGCCCCCTTGAAACGACGCGGTTGGAGCAACGCTTGCCGGTACGAAGCGATCAGAATGAGTGAGGTAGACATGCAGAAACGAAACGCGCCGATTATCGCAGCGACATTGGTGCTTGCTGGCTGCGCGGTGCCAACGCTGGACGACGGCGGCGCTCGCAACGAAGTGGGAAGTGTTCCCGAGGCCGTCATTGCCCTTGCTGCGCCTGGTCAGGATCTCACCACGGCGCGGCTTCGTCCCGAGGATGGCTGTTATTGGTATGAACACAGCGGTCCGGTGGAAAACACCTTGGTTCCGCTACGCTCGGCAGGTGGCAACCCCATCTGCACTTCGCGCCAGTCCTGATCAGCCCATAGATGCGTCAAGCCCACGCGTAACACATGATGCGCCAGTCAACTTCTCGGGGTGACGCTGTCTTCCGCCGAGTACAGGAATGCCGTCGAGCCAATCTCGACGTTGGGATAGAGATCATTGATGTGTGCCATGACCATTCGGACGCAGCCGGAACTCGCACGGCCGCCAATGCTTCTTGGATACGGTGTCCCGTGAATCCTTAGATAGGTGTCTCGGTCGCCGACGAAGAGATAGAGGGCTCGCGATCCGAGCGCGTTTTCAGGTCCGGGTTCCATACCGTCAGCGATATCGGCGTAGAGCTCTGGGTCGCGGTCGATCATGTTTTGTGTCGGCTGCCAATGCGGCCACCTGACCTTGCGCTTGATCGTATAGGTGCCCGGTTCGTAAAGTTTACCGCGCGCGATCGCCACGCCATAGCGCATCGCCGTGCCGCCTTCTTCGATGTGGTAGAGATAGCGCGCAACAGCATCGACATGGATATCACCGGGTACAAGTCCGTCCTTCGCGAGGACCCGCTGTGGCAGGAAGCGAGGGTGAAGGCCCCAAGGGTTGGACGTGGCCGGGTCGTAGCCGGGAGGTGTAACCTGTGCGTCCCAAGCTGCCTTCTGCGCATCGGTAGGCCACGTGTCTGCAAGGAGCGGGCTGGATATCGATGCCGAAAACAGCGCGGTGGTCGTCTGGATGAAATGTCGTCTTGTCAGCATATAGATTGCTCCGTTCACGCATTGGACGGCAAACCGAACCTTACCCCGAACGCAGTGTTGTTCGCCCGGGAAGGAGTGAGGCGTTATTGGCAACTTGCTCCATGGTGCCGTTCTTTGTCGGTGGCTTAACTCCTAAAGCTACTAGAGGTTCAAGAAAATTTTCTGTTATCAATAGACGCTGCTACTAATGGAGCTATCCGATCCGTCCCAGAACCGGAAATACGTCGAGCATCCAGTATGACAGCGCGCTCAACTGCCCTGTCATCATCGCCAGCCCCATCAAGATCATCACTATGCCCGCAAGCTGGTGGAGGCGGCGGCCAACCCGGCCGATGGCCCGCAACCGTCCCGCGATCTGGTCGGTGAATCCGGCCACGATCAGAAACGGTATTCCAAGGCCGGCGGAATAGACGGCAAGCAGCATGATACCTTCGCCCATCGTGGCACTCGCCGCACTGGCTGTCAGGATCGCGCCGAGGATCGGGCCGATGCACGGAGTCCAGCCGAAACCGAAGGCAAGACCGAGGACATAGGACGCAGCGGGTTGGCCCCCGGGGATGTTGAGATTGAATCGGAAGTCGCGTTCCATGACCGAAACACGCGCGGCTCCTATCATGAAGAGCCCGAAGAAAATGATGATGCCGCCCCCAACGAGGTTGAGTTCATACCGCCACCGAAGCAGGGCCTGACCCATTGCAGTCGCGGATGCGCCAAGTCCCATGAAGATGGTGGAGAAGCCGAGGACAAAACACAGGCTCAGCCAGACCGCGCGCGACGGCGAAGCGCCGACCACCCCGCCCTCAGCGGCTGTGCGCCCGGTTACGTAGGAGACATAACCTGGCACAAGAGGTAGCACGCAGGGGGACAGAAATGATATCGTGCCGGCTAGGAGGGCGGCGGTGAGGGCGCGCGCCAAGTGATGTCTTCGTCGACCCAGATCAGCAGGGACCCCCGCTTGCGCAGCGATGCGTTGTAGCTGGACCAGTTGGTCGTACGATAGCGGGCGGGAGATGGGTTGCTCATGGAATGCGGCTAACAGCATGGGTTCGCGAAGGGAATCCTGAGGCGTCAGACTTGTGCAACAACGCCCCGTATCATCGACCTAGTGGTGCCCACATGGCAGGCTATTTCAATGGATAGATTTTTCTCTATCAGTATGCCCGCGGCTCAGTTTGTTAGAAATGTCCTGCTGTTCAGCTTCGCTGCATTACTGCCGGTCCTGTTGTTCTACGTCTTACTGGCTCCGGGCTTTGCTCCGGCTCTTGCTGCCGGCGGACCGGCACTCATGCGCTTACTAAGGCAGGTTGCGACCAACGGTTTGCCCGTGGTTTTTGCCGTCAACTATGTCAGTTTTTTCCTTTTCGCTATGACAAAGCAACCAAAGGCGGGCTCAAGAGACACGGCGTTTTTCGTGCTGGTCGATGTCTTGCTCAGAGCCCTTCTCTTTCCAGGTCTCCACGTGCTGATATACGTTCTATCTGCCGACTGGTTCGGGTCATTCGGCGGCAATCGTTCAACCGCTTTGGCGGTTGTATCCCCGACTCTTGCGCGTTCGGCGTTTTTCGAGAACATCTCCGGCGTTTACCTCTATGCGACTATGATAAGCGCGTTGCCGCTCTACGTCTCGGCTTTCGGGCGGTCGGAATTTCTTGGACCGGTTGTACGTCGCTTGCCCATGAACACGGGCGTGATGCTGCTTGCCCTGGCTGCGTTTGCCTTGTCGGTCGGGCTGATCACGATCGGCGCACAAGGCATCGCATCTCTTCAGGCCAGGTGATGGCAGGCTAATCACCGTGGGCGTGGGCGGGGGCGGGGGCGACTTGCGGTGCCACCCATTGCGACAAGTAAACGCGCTCGAAGGCGAACACAGCGATCATCCCGACAGCGGCGTAGAGAACGATCATCGGGTCGCTTTGAAGCTTCATCACGGTGAAAGCTGCCAGTACTATCGCATCGAGCGCCAGGGCAGTCAAAAGCACGATACCGAAGGCGCCGACGTCTGCTCGACGATAGCGGAACACGCCCCAATGTATGATCATGTCCATGACGAGGTAAAAGAAAGCACCGAGGGATGCGATCCGGCCTAAATCAAAGAGCACGGCCAACGTCGCGGCGATGACGACAGTATAGACCAGGGTGTGGCGTTGGATGGGACCTGGCATACCGAAGTGGCTGTGCGGGATCATTTCCATGTCGGTCAGCATCGCCAGCATACGCGACACCGCGAAGACGCTGGCCAGAACGCCGGACGCCGTTGCGACAGCGGCCAGGATCACCGTGAGTATGAAGCCGGTTTGTCCAAGGGCGGGCTGCGCCGCTTGTGCCAGCGAATAGTCACGCGCTGAGATGATCTCCTCGATCGTGAGACTCGAACCGACCCCGTAGGCGACCAACAGGTAGACGACGACGCAGATTCCGATAGAGAACATGATCGCTCGGCCAACATTGCGATTTGGTTCAGTGATCTCGGCTCCGCTGTTGGTGATCGTGGTGAATCCCTTGAACGCAAGGATGGCCAGCGCCGTAGAGGCGATGAACCCCGTGAGCCCGTAGGATTGTGAGGTCTCGGACGCCGCGGCGAACGCAAAACCACTGGACCACAGGGCCGCGATGCCAAACAGAGCTATGCCTCCGATCTTGATCGCGGCCATGATCAACGAGAACAGCCCGACCGAGCGGTTTCCGGCCATGTTCACCAAAAAGGCGAAAACGATCACGGCCACAGCCAGAGCGGGGACCAATGGGCCACCTTCGATATCGAAAGGGCGCAGGACATAGGTGGCGAAGGTTCGCGCGACGAGGCTTTCCGCGATCACCATGCTGAGCGCCATCAGCAGTGCGGCCCCGCCCGCGATGGCTCCGGGGCCATAGCATTTCTGCAGGATCATGGCGATGCCACCCGAGGACGGCCATTTGTTCGACATCCTGATGTAGCTGTAGGCGCTGAAGCTTGTGACGACCGCGCCGGCGATGAATGCAAGCGGGAAAAGCGGGCCGGCGAGCTGCGCGATTTGCCCCGTCAACGCAAAGATTCCAGCGCCGATCATCACGCCTGTCCCCATCGCAACGGCTCCGCCCAGACTGATGGAATTTTCGCGGTACGTTTCTTTTTCGCTCTGCATAAATGGCCCCCTTTTAATTTTGGTTCATCCGAACGCTGTTGCGCGCTTCTAGATACGAACGCCGCGAAGGCGCAGCGAATTGAGCACCACCGAGATTGACGACGCGCTCATGGCGAAGGCAGCAAACATCGGACTGATGAGGATGCCAAAGAAGGGAAACAGAACTCCCGCCGCGACCGGCACGCCGGAGGCGTTGTAGATCAGCGCGAAGAACAGGTTCTGGCGGATGTTGCGCATCGTGGCCCGGGCGAGCCGCCGCGCACGCACGATACCATCAAGGTTGCCCTTGACCAGCGTGACGCCCGCGCTTTCGATGGCCACATCGGCGCCGGTGCCCATGGCGATGCCGACATCGGCCTGCGCGAGCGCGGGGGCGTCGTTGACGCCATCCCCGGCCATGGCGACCTTGTGGCCCGCCTCTTGCAACTCAAGGATGATCCGCGCCTTGTCCTCCGGCAGCACGTCGGCCCGGATCTCATCGATTCCGAGCCGCGTGCCGATGGCCTTGGCCGTGCGTTCGTTGTCGCCGGTCGCCATGATGACGCGGAACCCCAGTTCATGCAGATCCTCGATGGCTTCTGGCGTGGTCTCCTTCACTGGGTCGGCGACAGCAACTAGACCGGCGATCTCGCCATCCAGCACAACGAACATGACCGTCTCGCCTTCGTCGCGGCGGGCATTGGCCTTGGCGGTCAACGCGCCCGCCTCGAGCCCCAATTCGCGGATCATCGCCAAATTGCCGAGCGCGACCGCTTTGCCGTCAACGACCCCCTTGACGCCCTTGCCAGTGACCGCCTCGAAGTCCCGTGCCTCGTCCATTTTGACATCTCGCTCCTCCGCACCCCTGACGATCGCTTCGGCCAAGGGGTGCTCCGATCCGCGCTCAAGCGATGCGGCGAGACGCAAGACCTCGGCTTCGTCGTGGCCGGGTTGCGGGAGTACGTCGACAAGCCGCGGCTTGCCTTCGGTCAACGTGCCGGTCTTGTCGACGATCAGGGTATCGACTTTCTCGAACCGCTCCAGCGCCTCGGCGTTCTTGATCAGCACCCCTGCCTGAGCGCCCCGTCCTGTCGCTGTCATGATCGACATCGGTGTCGCCAGGCCAAGCGCACAAGGACAGGCGATGATCAGAACCGCCACCGCCGAAATCAATGCGTAGGAAAGCGCAGGCGCGGGCCCCCAGATCGCCCAGGCGATGAAGGACAGGACCGCGATACCGATGACGGCCGGAACGAAATATCCCGCCACCTTGTCGGCGTATTTCTGGATCGGGGCGCGCGAGCGCTGCGCGTTCGACACCATCTCGACAATTTGAGCCAGCATCGTGTCGGACCCGACACGCGTCGCCTCCATCACCAGACTGCCGGTGCCATTGATCGTCGCGCCGGTCAGCGGGTCGCCCTCGGTCTTCTCGACCGGCACGGGTTCACCGGAGATCATGCTTTCGTCGACCGAGGACCGGCCGTCCAGAACCACGCCATCGACCGGCACCTTGTCACCGGGCCGCACGCGCAGCCGGTCCCCGACTTGCACGTCCTCCAGCGGGATTTCCTCCTCGGATCCGTCGTCCCGGATGACCCGCGCGGTCTTTGCCGCCATGTCGAGAAGCGCGCGGATCGCCTTGCCGGTCCCCTCGCGGGCGCGTAGTTCCATCACCTGGCCGAGCAGCACCAGCGTCACGATCACCGCCGCCGCCTCGAAATAGACGCCGACATGGCCTTCGGAGTCTCGGAACCCATCAGGGAATATGTCCGGTGCGAGAACGGCAACGACGCTGAAGAGCCAGGCGGCAAGAACGCCCATGCCGATCAGGGAGAACATGTTGAGGTTCAATGTGCGGAACGAAATCCATCCGCGTTCCAGAAACGGCCAGCCGCACCACAAGACCACTGGCGTTGCCAGGATCAATTCGATCCATTGTGTGGTGCTTTCGCCAAAAAAAGTCCGGACTGCGGGGAAACCGACGAATGGCCCCATCGTGAGGACAAGGAGCGGGATCGTCAGGACTGTGCCGACCCAGAACCGCCGTGTGAAATCCACCAGTTCGGGATTTGGACCTTCATCGCCCGGCACACCGGATTCCAGTTCCAATCCCATACCACAGATCGGACACGCGCCCGGATCAGGCTGCCGCACCTGAGGGTGCATCGGGCAGGTGAAAATGGGACCATCATGTCCTGTAGGAACCAGATCATATCGGCCATCGGCCGGCGTGGCACCCGCGTGGTGTTCGTGATGATCATGTGCTGAATGGACCTCGAGCTCCGATTCCGGCACGAGGTGCATCCCGCATTTCGGACAGTTGCCGGGCTCGTCCTGCCGCACCTCAGGGTGCATGGGGCAAACGAATACCGAAGAAGCTGCTGTGGTTTCAGAACTGTCGGGAGTGCTCATTTTGCGGTCCTTTCCGAGAATGCTTCTCTTGCCTAGGGCTTCCATCCGCGGGAGGGTCAAGAGAGATCAGTACGGCGATTACATTGCGGCTCTGCGGGGTGGCGCTGTCCGGCCCCGTTCCCGCCGGGCGAACACGATCAACGCCAGCCCGACCAGCGCCATTGGCATGGAGAGCAACTGGCCCATGGTCAAACCCCACTCACCAAAATGAAGCGCATGGCCGATCGGGTTGTCCGCCGTCACAAATTGTTGGTCCGGTTGCCGGAACATCTCGACGAAACTTCGGGCAAGACCATAGCCGGTCAGAAACACGCCAGCCAAGGCACCGGGCATTTTCAGCCAGCCCCGGCCCCAAGCGAGATAAATGAGCAGTATTCCAAGAATGAGCCCCTCCAATACCGCCTCGTACAGCTGGGACGGGTGTCGGGCGCAGAGGCCGCTAACCCCTGGGCAGGCCTGCGCGACTTCGCCGGGAAAGATCACCGCCCAGGGAACGTCCGTTGGACGCCCCCACAACTCATTGTTGGTGAAGTTCGCCAGCCTTCCAAGAAACAAGCCTGGTGGTGTTGCCAAAGCCAGCAAGTCGCCAGTGCTGAGCAATGACGCGTTCTGTCTAAGGCAGAACAGCAAGGCCGCGATGACAACTCCCGCGAACCCCCCGTGGAAAGACATGCCGCCTTGCCAGACCATCAGAATTTCCAAGGGATTGGCGAGATAATATGCGGGCTGGTAGAACAGTACAAAGCCCAGGCGACCACCAGCAATCACGCCGATGATGATCCACGTCAGAAGATCTTCGATCTGCGTTCGGTCAAGCGGCGGTCCAGCTGACGTCCAGAGCGCGGGACGGCTTATGGCACTCGAACAAATGCGCCAGCCAATCAGGATACCGAAGATATAGGCTAGCGCGTACCAGCGGAGTGCGAATGTGACCCCCCCGATGTCGAAGGAGAAGAGGTCGGTTCCAATATCCGGAAATGGCAATCCCGCTGGCAGCACTGGGTGAGTTCCTCATCAGGAATTTACGTGGGGATTAGATGGCATTGATCGAGCACCGCTAAAGGCGCTCGATCTGCGACAGGGCATCCAACGCCCATCCCGCCATCACGCGGTGTCGAGGGCGTCCCGAAGGAGATCGCGGACTTCGCCGGCGACCGCGTCCAGGTCTTGGTTCTGCACCGCCTGCATCGAAGCGACAGGATCGACCGCGCTGACCTCGGTGTCGCCGTCCAGTTGCCGCAGGATAACATTGCAGGGAAGCATCGCACCGATGCGAGGCTCGATCTCGATGGCTTTGTGCGCCATGCCCGGATTACAGGCCCCCAAGATGCGGTAAGGCGGCATGTCCGCATCAAGTTTCTTTTTCATCGTCGCTTTGACGTCAATCTCAGTCAGAACGCCGAAGCCCTTGTCTGCCAAAGCATCCCGAACACGCATCTCTGCGTCATCGATTTTGGTGTCTTTCAGGACGCGATCATAGGTATAGGCCATGGGAATTTTCCTTTCCGTGTCTCTATTTGTTGGCATACCGAGGCTAAACGGTTCAGGTCGCGGTTCGGTTCAATGTCCCGACCGCGAATGGTTTTGGGGTTGTGAGGACGGGTGCCGGAAAAAAACCGGCACCCATTGGCTCAGTTGTCCTGCATCATGGAGCCGTTGCCCATGCCCTGACCGTTGCCAGGCCGCGCAGGCGCATCTGCCATATTCGACCGCATCATCTGCATCCGCTCCATCCTATCGGCAGGAGCGGCCATCTCTTCCGGCGTCACCGCGCCGTCGCCATCGGCATCGAGGTGTTGGAAGCGATCCACCATCATTTCGCGGATCATCGCGCTGTGGAGAGCTTCAAACTCGGTAATCGAGAGGCTTCCATCCCCGTCGCTGTCAAACTCGGAAAGCTTGGCCTGCAGCTGCGTGCGCATTTCTTCCGGCGTCGTTGTGCCGTCTCCATCAGTGTCGAACATTTGCATCATGCCGCCAGCCATGCCTGGGCTCATCATACCACTGCCCATGCCTGCGCCCATCATGCCTGCGCCCATCATGTTTCCGTGCATGCGCTTCATCATGTCCATCATTCCGCCCATGTTCCCCATCATACCGGGACCACCGTTCTGCATCATGCCTGGTCCGCTCTGGGCGCCAAATTGTCCCCCACGCCCGTGGTTGGCGTCCGCGAATGCGGCACCGCCAAGGGCGGTTGCAGCCAGGGTCATTGCAGCGAGTAAAGTGTTGCGTTTCATTTCGATCACCTCGTGTCAGTGTTGCGATACCCAGCATATGGGGGGCACCTGCAGATGCGGAATGCCACGCGAGCCGGTGTTTTGTATCGCGAGGTCACAAAGGCGGGGTCTGTTACAAATTGCGACAAATCAATTCGGGGCGAACGCTCCTCTTCATCTGAAACATGCGATATCCAGAAAAAAAGGTGTCGAGGATCCGTATACCAACCGAAACCGAACCCATGTTTCGGTAGAGGTGAAATCCGGAAGAGTTGATGTCGAGATTGCTAGAGGCCCTGAATATCCCGAAAATTCAATCATTCAACCCATGGCAGGAGGCTGCAGGGTGCTCTTTTTGAACCGCATTTTCTCAGTTCTAACCTTGGTAATTTTGGCGGGGTGCGGTGCAGGAAACGACATGCGCCCGGATGCTTCAGCCGAAGTCATCAGTAGCGCATCCTACCGTCACGATGGACCGGCCGCGCTGACGTTGTACACCATGATCAACAACAGGTCCGGGGCGGGTGCGCATAGCAGCGTCATGATTAATGGGTCGCAGCGTGTTATCTTCGATCCGGCAGGAACGGTCCGGCTGAGCGCTGTACCGGAACGGGGAGATGTGCTTTATGGCATTACTCCACAAGTGGCCGATTTTTATGCGCGGGCTCATGCTCGCGAGACCTACCATGTCGTCATACAAGAGATCGATGTGTCTCCCGAAGTCGCGGAGCAGGCTTTGCGCCTTGCAATTGCCAGCGGCCCAGCCGCTTCCGGTTTTTGTAGTGCCAGTACCTCCGCGGTACTCAGACAATTACCAGGATTTGAATCCATCGGACGCACATTTTTTCCAAAGCGCCTGATGGCGGATTTTGGCAAGTTGCCGGGCGTGCGAACCACAAAGCTGTTCGAGAACGATGAGGACGACAAATCCGTAGCGATCGCACAGTTCGAAAGTTCACTTGCGACACAGCCGTGAGTGTTCGTCCAACAATTCATTGGAAGATGTCCCTGCACGACGCAGTCCTCGGCGTGTGAGCCAAAGATGCAATAGGTTAGCTTCGAGCGGTAACGCTGTCTTCGGCCGAGTAAAGGAACGCCGTCGATCCGACAGCGACATTCGGATAGAGATCATTGATGTGGGCCATCACCATGCGCACGCATCCCGAACTGGCCCGGCCGCCAATGCTGCGAGGGCTCGGCGTTCCGTGAATTCGAAGGTACGTATCCCGATCTCCGACGAATAGATACAAAGCCCTGCTGCCCAAGGCATTGTTGGGGCCGGGCTCCATACCGTCGGCAAACCGCTCGTAAGCCTCCGGATCGCGTTCGATCATTGACTGCGTTGGCGTCCAGTGCGGCCATTCGACCTTTCGGCGGATCGTATAGGTGCCGGGTTCATAGAGATCGCCCTTGGCAATCGCCACCCCGTATCGCATCGCGGTGCCACCTTCCTCGATATGGTACAGATAGCGCGCGATCGCATCGACGTGAATGTCACCCGGGCGCAAACCGTCATTCGCCAAAACGCGTTGCGGCAGCAGCCTGGGATGCAGCCCCCATGGGTTGGTTGTTGCCGGGTCATAGTTGGCGGGCGTGATCTGCGCATCCCAAGCTGCTTTTTCGGCTGTTGACGGCCAGGTCTTAGCGAATGCTGGCGAACTCAGAGACGCTGAAAACAGCGAGCCGGAAAGTGCAAGGAAGTGTCGTCTTGTAACCATGAAGCGAAGCCCTTTGTTTGTTTTCGATGAATGCGGGACGATTCAAGAAACGTCCGCGACCCCATGCCACCGAACCTTTTGATGTCTTGCGATCGCGACCAACCAGAGGCAAGCAAGGACACCGCTTAGGATCGCGTTCCAACTGGCCATGGACAACGTCAGAAATTCCCAGACAACCTCACTGCACAGAACAAGATTGGACGTATTTGAACTGGCAGAGGGCAGCAATTCCGATACCGACATTTGGGAAACATCGAGGCCGGATCCCGTGCAAGAAGTCGGTCCCTCCCACCAGCCGCGCTCGACACCGGTATGAAACACTCCCAACGCGGATGTGCTGAGTACCGACAGGGCACCGATTATCAGGATTGGCAAAATCGGCAGAGCAAAGAGCAACAGAGCGCCCATTCCAATGGCGATTGCGTGTGGGTAGCGTTGCCAGATGCACATTGCGCACGGCGCGTACCCAAGAGCCTGGAAAACGAAGGCCCCCAACAGCAAGGCGGCTGATCCTGCCGCCGCAGTCATGCCGAGAGATTTTGGTGTCAGGGTCAATGAACGCTCCCATTGGCAGTCGATGGACCTGTTTCTCGCTTGTCAGGTTACGTAGACGGCGAAAGGCCTGTTATCATTCAGAGATTTGTAACGGTATGTATCCGTCTCGACCCTCAGCCGACTCTGATCCACGTTGCCATACCGTCGGCTTGGTGGCTCAACATGTGGCAATGCAGCATCCACGATCCCGGATTGTCCAGGACGACGAGAATATCCCGCGTCTCGCCGGTATCCAGATAGGTCGAGTCCCGGTATGGACCGGCTTCACCCGCCGCATCGAGTTCCCAGAAATGGTGGCCATGCAGATGCATGACGTGTGGGAACCCGGTTTCGTTGCGGATCGAAATGCGCGCGGTCGTCCCCTGCGCGGCGGATAGGAAAGGCCTTCGAGGCAGGCCGGATACGTCATTGAGCGCCCATGTCCCTGTGCCGTTGTGGGACGCGCTTCCCGCACCTCCCTGGAGCACCAGCTCCGCGGTTTGGCCGGGGTCTTTCGGGGCGGGCATTCGGTTGGCGGGCAATGCGGTGATGGGCGCTTTCGCGGGCTCACGGGAACCGGAAACAGCGATTTCGCCAAGGCTCAACGTCTGTTCTCCAAAGCTGTCGTCGAATCTAATAGGCCCGGTCGCATCACCAATCACATCGCATCTTTGCCCCGGAGCGAGAAGGATCGGTTCGAGCGTCCGAGGATGCGCCAGAGGCATGCCATCCAGTGCAACGATCTTGCCTATCAAACCATCCAGGCCGACACGGTACACCCTGTCGATAGAGGGATTTATGAGACGCAGTCGCAGACGGTCGCCTCGTTTCACAGTCTTGCCGGTTCCATTGAAAACAAGTGCCGTGACCGTATTGCCGATACGGCCCTCGGTTGCGAAGTGGGCCGGGTTGAACGCTTCGTCGTACTGCCCGGACTGATCCAGCAAGACATCGAAGAACTGAACAACGATGTCATGGTCGACAGCCGGCGCATTTTGCTCCTCGACGATGAAGGCGCCGAAAAGACCGCGGCTGACCTGATCGTAAGACAGGTAATGCGAGTGATACCAATACGTGCCGGCATCCGGGACGCCGAATTGATAACGATACGAGTCGCCCGGAATGACCACATCCTGAGTGAGGACGTTGACACCATCCATCCGATTTGGAACCCGCAACCCATGCCAGTGAACGAGAGCGCCCTCCTCCAATCGGTTATCGAGGGTAATGCGGGCGGTTTGTCCTTGTCGCATTCTGACTTCTGGGCCCGGCAGACCACCGTTGAAGCCCAACATCGACACGTCGTACCCAGCAAGGTGCGCCTTGATCGATTGGGGCGCGAGGATCAACTCGTGTGTCGCTGCTGGCAAGCGGGTACCAGCCAGCGCAACGGTCATCCCGCCAAGGAAAGACCTCCGGCTCAAAGACAATTCCGTCACCTCATGAATGATAGACTGGCTTTCGCCAACTGCCGCACTTGTGCCATTTCCGGAAGAGGAACTTCAAGGCGACAGAACACTCCTCACGCCGTTGTCACTTTGGGATACAGGAAGACGCGGGCGCCGATTTCAACGCGTTCGTACAGATCCTTCACATGTTCATTCGTCAACCGCGCGCATCCATTCGACACGGCAGACCCAATTGTCTCCGGGGCGTTCGTTCCATGAATGCGAAGATAGGTATCGCGTCCCTCGGCATCGTAGAGATAGAGCGCGCGGGCCCCGAGCGGGTTGTTTGGCCCGCCTTTCAGTCCATCCTTGTACTTTGCGTATTTGCGTGGCTCGCGCCGGATCATGGCGTTCGTTGGCCGCCACCATGGCCATTTGGCCTTGCGCGCTACCGTGAACTCTCCGGGTTCGTACAAACCTTTGCGCCCTACCCCGACCCCGTAGCGGATCGCCATCCCGTCCTCGAGCATGAAATAAAGGAAAAAATCGTCGGGAACGACGTGGACATCGCCTTTAACCCAGTCACCACGACGGGTGTTTACCAATTGTGGTTCGAACCGTTCGGGCAATTTGACTTTGTGGGCCCAGGCAGTTGTGGGCAGAAAGCAACCCATCGCTCCGGCACAAATCAATTCTCGTCTCGTGAAATTCTGCATGGCGCGATCTCCTCGGACCCATGAAAATTCAGTGCGCGTCAGGGGCAAAGAAAAGAAGCCGTGAACCGGGGCAAACGACGCGCCTTTGTTGCCTTGAAACTACGAAAATTCGTGCTTTTGGAACTCTCCAGCGCTGGAATGTTGTTGTTTTACAGAGAACTGCAAGGAGGTGACTGGAAATGCACTACTCACGATTCTTTATGATGATCGGAACATCGACCGTGGTCATGTTCGTTCTGATGTACCTGAACACCTATCTTTGGGGCCATATCTTCTTTTCGGAGACACGCCTTTACATGGCCATCCTGATGGGGGCGACCATGGCCGTGATCATGTTGGCGTACATGTTGTCCATGTATCAGAACACCAAAGCCAACATCGCGATTTTCGTTGGCGCAATAGTCCTTTTCGCGGCGAGCCTCTGGCTGGTTCGCGGGCAATTCACGGTGCAGGACAGGTCCTACATGCGCGCCATGATCCCGCACCACTCGATCGCCATCATGACGTCGACTCGTGCCGAGATCACCGACCCGCGCGTCCGGGGGCTCGCAGACGACATTATCTATGCGCAGGACAAGGAAATCGCCGAAATGCGCTACCTTATTGCTGACATTGGAGCAAACGGCGAAGCATCGGCCACGCGAAGCGAAACGCCGGCGCAGGTTGTGGATGCGCAACAGGCGCTTCAAACGGAGGTCGTGTCGAAGGTCGATCCTGAGTTTCTGACGGAAGACGAAATCGCTGCGGTGTTCCCGAATGGCGGAAATTGCCGCTTTGCTTACACCTCGGACAGTCCGGCTGTACTGGTGACTGGTGAAACCGGCGAAGGGTCTGCCGCCGCAATGAAGATCAGCGGTGATCTGGTGCGCCTGAATGCGCAGGGCGAAAATGCATTTTCTGAAGGCCCGCTGTCGGCCGAGATCGCAGAGACGAACGGTGACCTGACCGATCTGATCGTCAGCGCGGGAACCGACTACGAAGCCGGGTTCCGTGGTCAACTTACGTGCAGCGGATAAGGAGGAAAGGACATGCCCCGCGACACAGACAGTAAATCCGCGCAGCTTTATCGCATGGTCATGCCGGGCCATGTCTGCCCCTACGGTCTGAAATCGAAAGACCTGCTGGAGCGGCAAGGCTTCGAGGTGGAAGACCATCCGCTTGACACCCGTGAAGACACCGATGCTTTCATGGAGAAGCACGGGGTCGAGACGACGCCGCAGACTTTCATCGGGGACGAACGGATCGGCGGTTACGATGATCTCAGGGTGTTTTTCGACATTGACCCACCCGAGGAAGAGCAAAGCGACACGACCTACCAGCCGGTCATCGCGATCTTTTCCGTTGCCGCGCTGTTGGCATTGGGCCTGTCTTGGCACCAGTACGGGTCGGTCCTTACCTTGCGGGGGTTCGAATGGTTCATTTCGCTGTCCATGACCATTCTCGCGATCCAGAAATTGCAGGATGTCGAAGGGTTTTCGACGATGTTCCTCAACTACGATCTGCTGGCGCGCAAATGGGTGCGATACGGCAAGGTCTACCCGTTCGGCGAAGCGTTGGCAGGTGTCCTGATGACTGCCGGCGCGCTGCTGTGGCTCTCGGCGCCTGTCGCCCTGTTTATCGGCACGGTCGGCGCTGTCAGCGTGTTCAAGGCTGTTTATATCGACAAGAGAGAGCTGAAATGCGCCTGCGTCGGCGGTGACAGTTCCGTCCCGCTGGGGTTCATTTCGCTGACGGAAAACCTGATGATGATCTTCATGGGTATCTGGATGCCGGTCCGCGCGATCTGGTTCTGAGGTACAGCCCC